>CALCJE010000242.1 GCA_937965665.1 uncultured Bacteroidales bacterium | reverse complement strand
TTTTTATTCCCGAAATGGCTGTTAGTGTTTTTGGTGTTTCGACCTCGAAAGCCAGTTTTATGCTAATACCGTTTGTGATAGCAATCGCCATTGGATCGCCTGTGGCAGGCCGGTTAATTGATAAGATAGGTTCCAGGGCAATTGTAATGACAGGCCTTTTTCTGGCTGCAACCGGACTGGTTATTCTTTTTATCAATGCATCATCGAAATACGATTTTTATACGGCCGGTATTCTGATGGGGTTGGGCTCAGCCATGTTGCAGGGATCAGCGTTGCGATATATCATGCTTAATGAAGTGTCAGTTTCCGAAAGAGCGCTTGGCCAGGGTATCATTACCCTTTTTACCAGCACCGGCCAGATGACTGGAGCCGCTTTGATTGGTATGATTGTAGCCTCAGTTTCGGAAAGGCTGCAGGGCTATTCGCGGAGTTTCCTTGTAATTGCATTAATTGCCCTGGTAGTGATGGGCATAAGTTACGGGCTCAAAAGCCATGGCCAGGAACTGGCTCATGCATCGGCAGCCAATGCAACCGAATAAAATTGTAATGCAATAATGATTCAGGCATTGTGCTATCTTTTTGGGCTAAAGTTTTCAACAACAAGTCCCAAGATGTTGATAACTTCCTATTTATCCCGAAATTTATTTTGGTAAATTTGCCTGAAATGTCCAATTTATAATTCATAATATTTTCTTAATACAATAGCTATTGGAGAAAATATTAAAAAGGGTACCTTTGCGCCACTTTTCCCGGCTATAAATGTCAATTTTTGTTTGATTTTGCTTCTTTAAACCATATATAACCAATAATAAAAGCCAAATAATCAATTAGTTAACCAAATCAACAATCCATGAAAAAAACAAAACAATTTATGAGAAGGTTCCGCTGGCAATTTTTGCTTCTGGCTACTTTTCTGATGTCAATTAGCCTGACTTACGGGCAGGTGACCACATCAGGTTTAAATGGAAGTATAACAAATTCGAAAGGCGAAACATTACCCGGTGCTACAGTTGTGGCTGTCCATTTACCTTCGGGCACACAATATGCATCACTTTCGAATACTGAAGGCAGGTATTCCATCAACAATATGCGTGTTGGAGGGCCCTACAAAGTTACCGTTACTTTTGTTGGTTACAAAGAGCAATCCATCCAGGACCTGGTTCTTTCACTTGGTATTTCTACCAGTTTAAACTTCGACCTCCAGGAAGCCAGTTCGCAATTAAGTGGTGTTGAGGTGGTTTCATCAAGGAGCGACGTTTTTAACTCCGACCGTACCGGGGCTTCTGCTTCATACAGTGCAAACAGAATAGCCATGATTCCTACAATCGGGCGTACCATTAATGATGTTGTTAAATATAATCCTTTCGGAAATGGTAGTTCATTTGCCGGTCAGGATTCACGTTTTAATACTTTCACTATTGATGGATCCGTATTTAACAACGGTTTCGGTCTTGGTTCATCAGCACAGGCTGGTGGTCGTACCGGAACTACCGCTGTATCTCTCGAAGCTCTTGATGAACTACAGCTGAATATTGCACCCTTCGACGTTCGCCAGTCAGGTTTCTCGGGTGCCAGCATCAATGCTGTTACCAAATCGGGTACCAACGAATTCCATGGAACAGGATACTACATTTTCCGTAACGATGGTTTAGCTGGTAACAAAGCCGATGGTAAAGACATAGGTAATGTTAATATCGATGAGAAAACAGCCGGTCTCAGCATTGGTGGACCAATCCTGAAGAATAAACTCTTTTTCTTCCTGAATGCTGAAAAATTCACTAGCAGCAACCCTGCTCTCGACTGGTCGTTAAACCGTAATGTTTCTGGTGCAACCGGTAATATTTCGCGTGTAACAGAATCAGATATGCAGGATCTGGCAACATTTATGAAAGATAAATTTAACCGCGACCTGGGTGCTCTTGATGGATATAACAGTGACGTTAACAGCCAGAAATTCCTTATCCGTTTAGACTATAACATCAATAAAGTACACAAACTGGCTATCCGTTATGCACACCATAACTCGAAAGCCGGACAGCGCATCAGCGATAGCAACAGTAGTAACACCGCCGGTAACGGTAACCGTACCAACCGTGCCGATGCTATTTCACCAGAAAATACCGGTTACTACATCATGGATAACACCCGTTCGTTAGCCCTTGAGTTAAACTCGAATGTAAGTAATAAATTCTCGAACAGTTTTATCGCTACATACAATAAACAGATCGAGGACCGTGATTACAAAACTGATCCGTTCCCAACAATTGATATTCTGAAAGATGGTAAAACATATACCTCAATCGGATTTGATCCGTTTACTCCTGGTAACAAACTGAACTACTCAACCCTGAATTTTACTGATAACCTCAGCTATTACTTAGGCGACCACACTTTCACAGCAGGTGCTTCGTATGAATTCTATAAATCGAACAACGTATTCTTCCCATCATCCAACGGGGTATATGTTTACAACTCGATAGCTGATTTTAAAACAGCAGCACAGGATTTCATTGATAATCCTACCAGCACAACCTCACCGGTTACTGTTAACCGTTACAACCTGCGCTACTCACGTCTTCCTGGTGGTGCCGATCCTCTTCAGGTGCTAAAGGTTTCGACCTACAGTGCTTATGTACAGGATGAATACAAAGCAACTTCAAAACTTTCGATCGTTGGAGGTCTGAGGTTTGATGTTTTCGATTATAACAAAGAAACAGCTGCCGACTTCAATAATACGGTTGTTGAAGGTCTTACCTTTAAAGATGAAAATGGCGATGATTATAAAATCAGTACAGGCGTTTTCCCAAAAACCCGACTGCTGGTATCACCACGACTTGGTTTTAACTACGACGTTCTGGGTGATAAATCCTTACAATTCCGTGGTGGAACAGGTTACTTCATTTCACGTATCCCACAGGTACTTGTATCGAACCAGCTTGGAAACAACGGTGTTAACACTGGTTTAATGAACATTACCAACACCAAGGCATATCCGTTCAGAATAGACCCAAGCCAGTTCAGGCCAGCCAACAATCCTGATATATCAACATTACCTCCTTATGTTGTTAATGCAACTGACAATGATCTGAAATACCCCACCATCTGGAAAACTGACTTTGCTATTGACTACAAACTGCCATGGGGCCTTATTGCTACCGGTGAGTTTATTTACAACAAAACCATCCAGGGTTTAAGGTATATTGATGCCAACCTGAAAGCTGCCGACAGTACATTTGTTGGTCCAGATAACCGTGATAGCTACCCTTCACCAAGGTATATCAATTCGCAGATTACCAACGCTTTCGTAATCAAAAACACCACCAAAGGACAGTCTTATACCCTTACTGCAAAACTCGAAAAAACCATGCAGAAAGGATTCAGCGGATATATCGCATACACTTATGCTGTTGCTAAAGATATCCAATCCGTTGGTAGCACTGTTCAGGCAAACATGCCTACAGTTGCCGGTCAGAATTACCTTGACCTTGCATGGGCTGACAACGACCTGAGACATCGTATCATTGGTTTTGTGAACTATCGTATCGATTATGGTACAAAAACCGGTGGTGCAACCATTATTTCGCTGGGTATGATTTCGAACAGTGGAAGCAAACTTTCGTATACCTATGGTAATGATATGAATGGTGATGGTCAGAGCAATGACCTTATCTATATCCCGAACAAAGCTTCCGATCTGAAATTTGCTACTCTTACAGTAGGTTCGGGCGCTACCGCTCAAACATTTACTCCTGAACAGCAACAGGCAGCTTATGATGCTTACATCGATAACAATCCATACCTGAAAGAACGTCGTGGTAAATATGCTGAACGTAATGGAGCTGCTTTCCCATGGTTAAACCGTTTCAATTTCTCGGTGGTTCAGGAAGTTTACTTCAAAGTTGGTCCTAAGCAAATGAAAAATACCCTGCAATTCAGGTTTGATATCCTGAACGTGGGTAACATGCTTAACAACAAATGGGGTGTAGGTTCGGTAAGTACAACCAACTCACCGCTTACAGTTACATCGACCTATGCTAACGGTCTCCCTGTTTACAAACTCGGAACACAGGTTATCAAGAATGATGATGGTTCAACCTCGACAATTCTCCTGAGAGATTCGTTTGTTAAGAGTATTACAATTGATAATGTATGGCAGGCTCAATTCGGCATCCGTTACATTTTCTAATCTGATTTAACAATTTTAAAAGCATCCGGAAATTTATTCCGGGTGCTTTTTTTATTTTAGCTGGTGCAATCACAACAGCCTGTTTAAAAAAATACGATGCAAAAATTACTGTGTTTTTTAAGTCTATTTGGGTTACTTGCAGTTCGTGCAAATTGCCAGGGAATTACCGGTACCGAAAGTTCTGTAATTCCAAACACAACCTGGCCGCTACTTGTTGGTCACCGGGGCGGTTTCGATGCCAGCCTGCCCGAAAACAGCATATCCATGTTCGATTTCACTTATTCGCAGGCTAAAGTAAAGCCGGTAGCAGTTGAATTCGATATCAGGAAGAGCGTATCGGGGAGCCTGTATTTAATGCATGATGCTACCATCGACAGAACAACCAATGGAAGCGGATCAATAAGCAGTTTAACGGATGATTACCTGAACTCCTTATTTCTGAAAGACAAGAAGGGAAACCTAACTGCTGAAAAAATCCCGCTCTTTACGGATGTGTTACAACATTTCCACGGTAAAAATATTATGCTGATGCTGGATGTTAAGGGAGATATACTTCCTGAGGTGATTAAAACCGCCAGGCAAATGGGAATGGAATCACGATGTATCCTGTTGACATTTAATCAGAAAAATCTTTCGCTGGCAAAAGAAAATACATCGCAGATGATGATTTCGGCCCTGGTTGAATCGGAGAGTGATCTTGCTGTTTTGCATGCGGTTAAAATCCCAAAAGCACAGCTTGTTGTATACATCAGCGAAAAAACACCCGATTCAGTCATCGAAACACTGCACAACGAATCGATTACACTGATGGCTGATATGAGTGAAGGATTGAGAAATAACTCTCAGGTATACGATCCGGATTTTTACCGGAATAAGGTTGCAAAATTGAACCTCGGGATACTGATCACAGATTACCCGGTTAAAGCTGCCCGGGCATGGGGTAAGGGTAAGCGATAAAACGAAATTTAGTAACACCGTTTTTTAATATCTTTATAGGATTAAAAATTGAAGTCTCAAACCTGATCCCGAAGCAGGAAAACTTCTATACACTTTGTAAATAAAGCTGCATGCATCTTCATAAAATAAAGAATTACATTTTTGTGCTGCTGGTTCTCACTGGCAGTGTTGCTTATGCCCAGCCCAATAAAGACCAGGTAACTGTGGTGCTGTCGCTCGATGGGTTCCGGTGGGATTACCCGTTAAAAACTGCGACGCCAACGCTTGATATGATTGCCCGAAATGGTGTAAAAGCCGTTTCGCTGATTCCATCTTTCCCTTCGAAAACATTCCCAAACCATTACACCCTTGCCACAGGGCTGGTTCCTGATCACCATGGAATTGTAAACAATTCATTTTATGATCCTTTGCTTGGAAAATCGTTTTCATTAGGTAATAATGAAGCTAAGTTTGATGCGGCTTTTTATGGAGGAGAGCCCATTTGGGTTACGGCTGAGAAGCAAGGGGTTAAAACCGCGTCTTTCTTCTGGCCTGGCTCCGATGTGCCTATACAGGGATTGCATCCTGGCAGATGGAAAGAATATGATCAGCGCGTTGCTTTTACGCAGCGCATCGATACCATTATAAAATGGCTTCAATTGCCATCAGCACAACGTCCAAAACTGATCATGGCTTATTATCATGAGCCGGATGGTGCCGGCCATGATTTTGGACCTGATGATCCGAGGACTTTCCGGGTAGTGCACGAAATGGATAGTATGACTGGGGTTTTATACAATCGTATAAAAAAACTTCCGGATGGTCGGAAAATTAATTTTATCGTTGTTTCTGATCATGGAATGGGGCCAATTACATCAGCACGTAATGTAGTGCTCCGCGATTTTATACCTGAAACCTGGCCGGTGCGCATCGAAGGGGGAAATCCGAATTTTAACCTTTATGCCGATACACCATGGGCTGACTCAGCGTACAATGCGTTGAAGAAGATCAAAGGCATTGAAGTCTGGAAACCTGCTGAAGTTCCTGCCTGCCTGAATTATGGCTCCAATCCCAGGGTAGGTGATGTAATTGTGGTAGCCGATTCGGCCTGGAGCGTTACACTTAACAAGCCTAAAGATGAATATTCCGGTGGCACGCATGGTTACGATATCCGGGATACAGATATACATGCAATTTTCTATGCAACCGGCCCCGCTTTTAAAAAGAATTTTGAGCAATCTTCGTTCCCGAATGTTGATGTGTATCCTTTACTGGCGTATTTGCTCGGGATAAAGCCAGCCGTTACTGATGGCGATCTGAACCAGGTAATTATGATGCTAAAACCTTCAAAATGAAAATAAAATCTTTAGTTTTTGGTGTGATCATAAGTTCGCTCATGCCATTTTTAACAACAGCGCAAAAAATAGTAAACCCCTTGCTTCAGTCGGGGCCCATGCTTGGTTATGCCGATATGCGCGAAGCAATGATATGGTTACAGACTACCCGCGAGGCCGAGGTGTTTGTTGTATATTGTGATGTTACAAAGC
>CALCJE010000241.1 GCA_937965665.1 uncultured Bacteroidales bacterium | reverse complement strand
GTGTTACCAGGAACGATGATTTGTGCACACATTGCCGGATATGCGACAAAAAATGTCCTATGGCTATCCCTATTTCAAATGTTGCATCTGTCGACCATATCGATTGCCACCTGTGTGTTGATTGTGTTGTAAAATGTCCCGAAAAAGGAGCATTAACAATTAATAAACGCAATATCAGCTGGTTGCCTGCAGTAACCACGATAATACTGACCGCTGCTGCCATTACCATCGCAACTTATTTCGAATTACCCACCATTAGCGAAAACTGGGGAAAACCCGATGGGAAAAACATACAAATGGTGCAAATGGACGGGCTAAAAAACATAAAATGCTTTGGCAGTTCACGCTCTTTTGCCAATCACATGAAAGAAGTGCCGGGTGTAACCGGAGTTGAAACTTTTGTTAAGCATCACCGGGTAGTAGTTTATTACGACGCAAACCTGACTGACGCAGAACGTGTTAAAAAGGCCATTTTCACACCGCTCTCTGAATTGCTCAACTTTCAGGGAAAAACCACAGGCGATATCAGTTATCTGCAAACGGGCATCGATCGCTGTTTCGATCCCAATGACCAATCGTACCTGGCCGAATTGCTCAGTCAGGAAAAAGGAGTGCTGGCACTCACCACCACTTTTGGCGAACCGGTGCAGGCAACCATTTATTTTGACAAAACGCTTACGGATATTAACAAAATAAAGGCTGCCGCATCCAAACCCACACTTGTATCAGGGGAAGGGAAAGACCAAACTACCGTAAAAACCGGCTTCGTTATTAATGAAAAAGGAGAGAAAAGCGGAACTATACCTGCATATGAATTTGTTGCAATGTTTATACCAACAACTGATGTTTCGTTTAACAAGTACGAAAGCTATTCTATCGACAAATTAATGGTTTATGAACTTCCATTCAGCGAGGCTTCGGATCCCGGTATGCAGAAATGGATCCCATACCTGGTATCGCATGCCTCCAACAACGATGGAGTAGTACGGATTCAGACCGAATTTACAAAGGAAGGCCCGGTGATTAAAATATGGTTTGTAAACCGCCTTACCAGTGTTGAGAAAATAAATTCGCTGCTTAAAGCTGCTGAGTTTGTAGTGCATTACCCTGATAAATCCACCAAAAGGGTTAAAAACCCATTCCGGTTTCCTGTTTAAACAAACATGAACATATTATAACGTATAATAACGTTGTTGAGGGTGTTGGATTTAGTTCGGGAAAGGATGAAATGAAACTCTGGTGAAACGTTCCGACTAATCTTCAAATCCGTGAACTTCTTTTTTCGAGAATACCAGAACGATTGACGTTGAAAAATCGACTATAAAAAGCGTTATAATCATCGACATCAGGATTACTTTCCAGGAGTAATCAACGTCGCGTACCCAATAATATACTATTAATGCCAGGCAATTCACCAGCGAAAGAATTCCAAGGGTGTACAGCGAGAAATTTTTGTCGGGCGAAACAGGTATCAGCAATGCCGCTGCAGCCATGGCTACAAGCTTAAATATGCCCCAGATTATACCCCAGAAAAAAGGAGCCAGCAAAACAAAAAATACTACATCAAGTTCATTGTACCATAAATTCGTACGGCTTATGGTCCAGTTGAGCAAATGAATAAATGCCCAGTTTATAATCCCAAGTACCAGCAGGCAAACGGGAATAAACAAAATAAACTTCAGCGTTTTCATTTTACGATACACAATACCGATTTTGAAGTTTGACTTTAAACCTTAGCACAAATAATTACGGAATGTAAAACTAATCATTTTTTTTTACATCTAACAAATTACATGTTTTTTTGTGTATAAAATACACCAACAGGAAAAGAAATTATTGTTTCTCTGGCATATTAACAACTTTAAAAACGAATAAGTTCATTTACAGTTTGTTAAAAATGGAAAATGCAGAAAAAGAAGAAAAACAACAGGAAGAAAGTGCGTTGTACTGGACTCGAACCAGTGACCCCCGCCCTGTCAAGGCGATGCTCTGAACCAACTGAGCTAACAACGCGATTGGGTTTGCAAAAATAGCATTTAATTGTTTCGCTTTTCAGGAATTATCATTGAGCATGTAAAAAAGACAAATGGTCATAATTACAAACTTTGTTTTGATTTTTACCTGTCGGGGTCTGTTCATGACACGAAAAAGAATAATTTTGAAGCATATTTGATACCGTATGAAAAACATTCTCCAAGGCATCGCATTTTCAGCATTTTTCATGCTTTGCTCCCTTTCACTCACTGCCCAGAATGGCACAAAACAATTCGAGTTTGATGATTTTTTCAAGAATTACACCTTTAATGCACCCGGAATACGCGAACTAAGGTCGATGAAAGATGGTATCACCTTCAGTAAGAGTGAAAACCAGGGTACGCAAATCTCGGTTTTCAGTTTCCTGACCGGCCAACGCATCAAAACCATACTCGATCTAAATACCCTCGACAGCATCCCTATAAAATCATTTACTGATTATAGCTTTAGCCCCGATGAAAGCAAGATACTTCTGCTTACTGACAGAGAATCTATTTACAGGCGTTCGTTTACTGCAGATTATTACGTGTACGACACCTTAAAACGGACCATCATTCCGGTATCCACACAAGGTAAACAGCAGGTAGCAACATTTTCGCCCGATGGATCAAAAGTGGCTTTTGTCCGCCAGAATAACCTGTTTTATGCAGACTTGAATACAGGCAAAGAAGTACAGGTTACCACAGATGGAAAAAAGAATTCGATCATTAATGGTATACCCGATTGGGTATATGAGGAAGAATTCTCATTCAACAAGGCATACGACTGGTCGCCCGATAGCAAAACACTGGCCTGGATCCGGTTCGACGAAAGCCGGGTGCCCGAATTCAGTATGACCATGTTCCAGGGCCAGGCACCTTCGCTCGACCAAAATAAACTTTATCCCGGCGTTGAAACCTTTAAATATCCAAAAGCCGGCGAGGCAAATTCGCTGGTAACGGTACATAGTTATAACCTCGCTGATTCCATGGTTCGCACGATCAATATCGGTAATGATACTGACATTTATATCCCTCGGATCCGTTTTGTGCCTGATTCGGCAAAACTGGCTATTTTTAAAGTGAATCGTTTGCAGAATAAACTCGATGTATTGCTGGCTTCAACCCTCGATGGGGAAAGCCGCCTGCTTTTTACAGAGACCAACAAGTACTATATTGATGATAACTATTACGACGACATCCGTTTCCTGCCTGATTCGGTGCATTTTATAATCCGCAGCGAACGCAACGGGTATTCGCACATTTACCTGTATACCATGGATGGGCAGCTCGTAAACCAGGTTACCAAAGGAAATTTTGATGTAACCGAACTGAACGGCTGCGATGTTGATAACCAGCTGATTTTTTATACTTCGGCAGAGCCAAGCCCTTATCAGCGGGAAGTATACAGCATAAAATGGGATGGCAGCGGTAAGAAAAGATTGTCGATGAACATAGGTACAAACGTAGCCAAATTCAGTAATGGATATAAATATTACTACATCACAAGTTCGAGCGTACAGTCGCCTCCAAACACCATATTATTCGATGCCAGCGGAAAACCTACCCGGGTTTTGAGCGACAGCAAAGCGCTGAAAAGCAAATTGAGCGATTACAGTTTTAATTACAGGGAATTTTTCCAGTTTGTTACATCAGAACATATAAGCCTTAACGGCTGGATGCTTAAACCACCCTCTTTCGACCCGACAAAAAAGTTCCCGGTATTTATGACACAATACAGCGGACCTGATTCACAGAGTGCCCTCGATACCTGGGACCTGGGTTGGGAAGAATACCTGGCCCAGCTTGGATACATTGTAGTTTGTGTTGATGGTCGTGGCACCGGTGGCCGGGGCGAGGCTTTCCGGAAAGCCACCTATATGCAGCTGGGCAAATATGAAACCATCGACCAGATAGAAGCAGCCCGTTACCTGGGCACACTTCCCTTTGTTGACTCAACACGCATTGGCATCTGGGGCTGGAGTTTTGGTGGCTATATCTCCTCCTCCTGTATGGTAAAAGGAAATGGTGTGTTTAAAACCGGCATAGCCGTTGCCCCGGTTACAAACTGGCGATATTACGATAACATTTACACCGAACGATTTATGCGCCGCCCCCAGGAAAACCCGGATGGTTACGACCAGAATTCACCGTTGAATTTTGCCAAGGATTTGAAAGGCAACCTATTGATTTGCCATGGCATGGCTGATGATAATGTGCATGTGCAGAATACCATGGAGTTTGCCGAACGATTGGTACAGGCCAACAAACAGTTCGAGATGCAACTGTACACCAATCGCAATCATGGCATTTATGGCGGCAATACCACCTATCACCTGTATACGAGGATGATAAATTATATTTTGGAAAAGCTATAGGGTTGTAAGTTTTAAGAGGTAAGAGGTAAAGTGAATGGCGGGTTATTAAAAAACAAGCCTGCTACCACATTTTAAATGGCAGCTTTGCCAGTTTTGAGTTATAGTAGCGCTTGTCGCCGGTAACTTCTACGCCAAGCCAGCCTGGTTTTTCGAACAATTCTTCTTCGGAGCTAAGCTCAACTTCGGCAATAACCAACCCTTCATTTTCGCCATGAAACTCATCTACTTCGAAAGTAAATTTGCCGACCTGCACAAGGTAACGCGTTTTATCTATTACGCCAGGTTCACACAACGAAAGTAATTCGCGGGCCTCGTTTACAGGAATTTCCTTCTCCCATTCGTAACGGCTCATCCCAGAAATATTCGAAACCCCTTTAATGGTCAGAAATCCCTTCTCTCCATAAATCCTTACCCGCACAATCCGCTCAGGAACTGATGAAAGATACCCCTGGGTAACACGGGTATAGGTATGGGCATTTTTCTTATATCCTTCCTTTACCAGGAACTTGCGTTCTATTTCCTGTGGCATGTGGGCTGAGTGTTACAAAGTTAGCATTGAATAAGGTCAGAAATCAGATAAATACTTTTACAGCAATACAAGCAAAGATATTATTTTTAAAAGCATATAACAATTATTTAAACGACATATAAAGTATGCAATGCCTTAAAATTAAAAAGCCGGCAGCAGGTACCGGCTTTTTAACTTCAAAAATAAAGGCAATTATCTGGCGTATTTGAACTCTTTACCCAGGTAACGGGCATTGCTGCCAAGAATTTCCTCGATACGCAGCAACTGGTTGTATTTAGCTATACGATCGGTACGGCTGGCTGAACCGGTTTTGATCAGGCCTGTATTCAGAGCTACTGCAAGGTCAGCAATGGTAGTATCTTCGGTTTCGCCCGAACGATGGCTCATCACAGCTGTATACGAATTGCGGTATGCCAGGTTAACGGCATCAATTGTTTCGGTGAGGCTGCCTATCTGGTTAACTTTAACCAGGATGGAGTTAGCAACGCCTTTTTCAATTCCCATCTGTAAGCGTTTGCTGTTGGTTACAAACAAATCGTCGCCAACCAGCTGAATTTTCTTACCCATGGTATCGGTCATCAGTTTCCAGCCATCCCAATCATCTTCGGCCATACCGTCTTCAATTGAAATAATAGGATATTTGTCTGTCCACGTTTTCCAGAAGTCAACCATTTGCGAAGGAGTAAGTTTTTCGCCGGTTGATTTTTTCAGGTGATACATATTCTCGTCGGTGAGGAAGTATTCGCTTGATGCAGGGTCGAGTGCAATAAATACATCCTGACCTGGTTTGTAACCAGCGTTTTCAATAGCCTGGAGAATAACTGTGATAGCTTCTTCGTTCGATTTAAGGTTAGGTGCAAAACCACCTTCGTCGCCTACGTTGGTCGAATAGCCGTTTTTCTTAAGCACTGCACTCAGGCTATGGAAAACTTCGGCGCCCATGCGCAGACCTTCGCGGAACGAAGGAGCACCAACCGGCATAATCATAAACTCCTGGAAATCGATGCTGTTATCGGCATGTGATCCGCCGTTGATGATGTTCATCATAGGGATAGGCAGTGTGTTGGCATTAACGCCACCTACGTAACGGAAAAGATACTGGTTCGACTCCTGTGCAGCTGCATTTGCAACGGCCAACGAAACCCCCAGGATAGCATTTGCGCCCAGGTTCGATTTGTTCGGTGTGCCGTCCAGTTCAATCATCTTAGCATCAATTTCGTTCTGCTCGGTAACAAAGTATCCTTTCAGTTCTTCGGCAAGTACCTTGTTTACATTCTGAACGGCTTTCAATACGCCTTTTCCTTTATAAATGGCTTTATCGCCATCGCGAAGTTCGCAGGCTTCGTGAACACCGGTTGATGCTCCTGATGGAACAGCTGCGCGGCCCATTATGCCATTGGATGTGAAAACGTCTACCTCAACAGTAGGATTGCCGCGCGAATCTAAAATCTGGCGGCCAGTAATGTTTACGATCTGACTCATAACTTATATAGTGTTAGATTTGAATGTTCGTGTTTTGTTTTAAAAATGATAAAAGGATAAAGCAAAGAGACCTTCACTTTATCCTTTTAATTGAATCATTTGCTGAATATTAGTTATTTTTCTTCAGTTTCGGTTTGAGTTTCGTTAGCTTCTTCAACAACTGGTTTTTCAACAACTTCTTCAGCTACAACTTCTTCAGCGGCCTTGGCTTTCGATGCTTTTGCTTTTGGTGCCTTCTCGGCAACAGGAGCATCTTCGGCGGTAGCTTCAGCAGCTTTTTTGGTTGCCGGTTTACGACGGCGAACTGCTTTTTTAGTTGTAGTTTCTTTGGTTGTCAGTAGGTTTTCGTTGTAGTCGACCAGTTCGATGATACACATATCAGCGTTATCGCCCAACCGGAAGCCTGTTTTCAGGATGCGAACATATCCTCCCGGACGGTTAGCAACTTTTACTGATACTTCGCGGAAGAGTTCGGTAACAGCTTCTTTATCCTGCAGGTAGCTGAAAACTACGCGGCGTGAGTGTGTTGAATCTGATTTAGCGCGTGTGATCAATGGCTCTACATATCCACGGAGTGCCTTTGCTTTGGCCATGGTGGTACTGATGCGTTTATGCATGATCAGCGAGCTAGCCATATTGGATAGCATAGCTTTGCGATGAGTACTGGTTCTGCCCAGGTGGTTTATTGTTTTCTGATGTCTCATTTCGCTTATTCCTTATCTAATTTGTACTTCGCAACATTCATTCCGAATTC
>CALCJE010000240.1 GCA_937965665.1 uncultured Bacteroidales bacterium | reverse complement strand
GTCCGCGACTGTCAGTATGCGATGCCAGTTCAACATTGATGGCATTTTCTTTCATAATCCGAACCAACTTATCCAATTCAGGTTTGGCGTCCTCGCGAATTTTGGATTTATCAAAATCGTAGTAAATGTTATTTACCTTGAATGTTTTCTGAATTTCAAGTTTATCGAGCAAGAGCTCACGCGGAATATTTGTAGTAGTGCCGGGTTTTATTTCGGGCATTGATACAGGCGTACAATCCGCTATAAAATTCGGCATCATGGCTTTAATGGTGAGGGATGCAGGTTTATCAATTAAAGTCTTAAAAATACCGTCGGCATTGGTTTTCACCACTTTAACCTTACCCGTTTCCGGGTTTAATAAAAATACTGTTGCGCCGGCTATGGGTTGCATGCTGGCTTTGTCCTTAACTACCCCGCTGATAAAAGCAGGCAATGGAGGTTCAATATTCCTGAACACATAAATGTCGTCATTTCCAACACCTCCGGTTCGGTTGGAAGAGAAAAAACCTGTTTTTGAATTTGGCGCAAAAGCAATGGCAAAATCGTCGTAAGAACTATTAACAGGTTGCTGCAGGTTTACCGGGGTTGACCATTTTTCATTTATTTTTTTACTTTCGAAAATGTCCAATGCACCGTAACCGGCATGTCCTTCACTCGAAAAATATAGGGTGCCGTCATTCTGTATACTCGGAAACATTTCATTTTCTTTCGTATTGATGGTTGTACCGAGGTTTATTGGTTTTCCCCAGGTATCGCCTTCCCGCTGGCACATCCAGATATCGGTTCCGCCCTGGCCACCGGGCATATCACTTACAAAGTACAGGGTTTCACCATCGGCTGAAAGCGAAGGATGGCCTACAGAAAAATCTTTACTGTTCAGGTAAAAGGGTTTGGCTTCTCCCCAACTGCCATTAGCTTTGGTTGCATAGAAAATTTTAAGCTCATTGGTTTTGTAAATACCCTCGCGCTTTGCTTTACTAAAAAACGAACGGGTGAAATAGATGGTATTGCCGTCAGCACTAAAAGTGGCAGGTCCATCGTGGTATTTCTGGTTGAGGGTGGCGTCGAATTCAGAGGGCATCTTTAGTCCACTCCAGAAATCACCTGGAGTTTCGGGGCCCGACTTCATCATATCAAGGTATCCGCGACCGGTCCAGCCATATTTTTTGGCTTCAGCCGGGTTTCTGATAAAATCGGAAGCGAAGACCAGTTCACCGTTCAAAATTACCGGGCCAAAATCACTTTCGGTAGTATTTATATTTCCGGCTGTTTTTGCTTCAAATTTGGGTTCTGCTTTTTGCCATGGACCAAGCACGCTGTCGCAATATGCTGCATATTTAGCTCCCCGTGGATCAGAAGGTTTCTTTTTTGAATACAACCGGAACATTTCGCGGGCCTTTTCATAATCGCCTGTTGCTTGCAATGCTTTACCATAATAATAATAGGTTTCTGGTTTTGCATCCGGCTGGGCAATAGCCTGGGCATAAGCTACTTTTGCTTTTGTAATTTCGTGTTGCTGCCTGTAGCATTCAGCCAGCATAGGATAGGCTTCGGCTTTGTACTTATCCTTTTCAACTGCTTTATTAAGCACCTCAACAGCTTTGGCGTAGTTGTATTTGTCCATCTGCTTTTGTGCCTTATAAATGGGCTGACAACTCATAAAGGTCAGCATAAATAGGCAGGTTGCCAGCACTAAAAAATATCGTTTCATTTCCGGTAAATTAAGTCAGTAATTGTAGTTTAAATTTCGGGTTTGAGTCCGGATTTAGAAATACCGTGGGGTGAGTATGCGTTTCTGTACATTCAGATCAAAACTGAGTCTGAACTCGTGCGATCCTCTGTTATAGGTTTTTAGCTCGTTAAGCCACATGTCATACGAATAACCAATTCGGATATTCTGGTTGATATTAATCTCGGTGATGAGCGAAATAGCTTTCTCGGTACGGTACGAAGCACCTAACCAAAAAGTGTTTGCAAAAAGGAAACTGGCATTTATATCAAGCTGTGGAGGCGCATCATTTACATACTTGGCCAGAATGGATGGACGGAAAACCACATTTTCGCCCAGCGGGAAAGCAGCTCCGGTCATGCCATAAAAGTGCGAAAGCAATTTTGTAAACTGGGTATTTCCTGCCGAGTCAGTAACCATTTGCGACTGGTTTTGAAGAAGATGGAGCGACGAGAGCCCTGCATAAAACCGGTCGGTATAATAGTATACGCCGAAGTTAGCATCAGGAACTATCTTTTTTTCAATATTTGAATACATCAGCGGGTCTTGCTGGCTGTATGATTTAAGCTCGCTCATTACAATCCCATTATTCTTGATACCAGCCTGCAGGCCAAAAGATAGTTTTCCCTTTGGGAATATAACGCGATAGGCAAAAGTGGCCAGTGCACCGGTATAATTTAATGGCCCGATCTGGTCGTTGCAAATATAGGCTCCTAAAGCCAGGTGCGGGTTATTTAGCGGTGAATGCAAGGATGCACTGATGGTTTTCGGTGCTCCGTCAATATTAACCCACTGAGAACGATACAGCAGGTCGGCTGTGAGAAGTTCACGGCTGCCGGCATACCCGGGGTTAACAGCCAGTTTGTTAAACATATACTGGCTGTAGAGTGGGTCTTGCTGAGCAAAAATACTGGTAGCCAAGAGTATCATCAGGGGGATTAATAGCTTTTTCATGAGATCAGAGGTATTAGATTCAATAATCAGTGTTACAGATAACGGATTGTATGGATTTAAACTGATGACCCGGCAGGATATGAAATGCATATCCTGCCAGTTTATCAGCTAGTTACTCCCTTTGCCACGGAGATAAATCCATCCGGTTTTAGTTTCCTTATCCTTAATTTTGATGATATAGAAGTAAACGCCATCTGGTAAGATTTCATTCTTGTCATTTTTACCTTCCCAACGGTTTCCTGAATTATTATAGTTTATGAAGGTCTTAACGATCTTATCGCCCCAACGGTTAAATATTTTGATTTCATTCTCAGTGTTGTCAATTCCTTCAATATGCCAGTAGTCATTTTCTCCATCGCCATTTGGCGTAACCAGGTTAAAAATCTCAATTTCTTCTTCTCTTTCAAATGGAATTAAAATGAAGACTTTTGCTGACGAACATTTAACCGGAGTGCCCTTATCGCAGATGGTATAGGTGAGCGTATCGTAAATGTCCTTCCCGGTATAATTGGGAGGATTGGTGTATGTTATTGTCCCGTTTTCATTCACACCTGCATTCCCATGTTTCGGATCAACGGCAATAGTGCTGATTAAACCAAGGCCAACAGGATCGGTATCATTTTGTTGAACATCAATAGTGAGAGTATGTGTAAGATTGGTTGTAGCATGATCATCGCGTGCAATCGGCCTGGCTACATCGTCAACGCTTACGGTTACAGCATCACTCAGGGTACATGCACTGAGTGCATCAACAACATTCAGAGTGAAAGTTGTAGTACTGAAAAGTGGTAAGGTTATCGGGTTTAACTTGCTGTTATCTACCAGTTTGTCAGCCGGTGTCCAGTTGTACGATAAAATTCCTGAACCTCCTGATGCAGTTCCGTGCAGTGTGGTTGTTGCTCCTGATAGTATAGAGCTGTTCTCACCGGCATTAACTGTTAGTGGTGCATAAATGGTGAGTGAAAATTTGTCCTGCACTTCTGCAATGCCACAGCCTGCATTTCCTTTAGCAATCAATGTAAATTCAATGGTACCTGTTTCACCGGCCGAAGGAGTATACACCGGGTTAATTACATTGGTTGCCGAAAGGTTGCCATGCCCGTTATGCGACCATGTAACAGAGGTATAATTGCTTGCAGTTGCATTGGATATGGTATAGGGTATCGCCGAGCAAAGTTTATCATCAGGACCAGCATCTGCCGTTAGTGGTGGTGCGATATTCACAGTTTGTGTACAGTTTGATACATTCCCATGAATATCGGTAACTGTCCAAAGCACAAGGGTTGTACCTGTTTCAAATACGGCAGGGGCGTTGTTGGTTATAGTAGCAATACCGCAGTTATCAATGGCTGTCGGATTAACCAGCACAGGTTGGTTTCCTGCACAGATATTTATATCAGCAGCACACGATATAACAGGTTTCTCGGTATCGTTCACAGTAACTGACATTGTGCAGGTTGAACTATTTCCGCAGCCATCTTTTGCAGTCCAAACAATCAAAGTCGTTCCTACAGGGTATTCACCCGAGGCATCGTCAGTTTGGTTAATACTGTTTGTCAGGGTATACGAACCACAGGTTTCAGTAACTGATGGCTTTGCAATGTTTAAAACAGCTCCACATTTCCCTGGATCATTATTTGCAACTACATCAGTTGTGCATGTAATTACCGGTGCAGTAATATCCTGTACATTGATGGTTTGCGATGCTTTCGATGAATTTCCACACGCATCAGTAGCTGTCCAGGTGCGGGTAATGCTATAGGATCCGGCACAACTACCTTCCGTTTTTACATCTTCGAATGTTAAAGTAACATTGGCCGAACATTCATCAGTTGCAATGGCTGTAGCAAATTCAGGAACAGCCGGGCAGTTTATGGTCGACGGTGCGGGTAATTCGGCAATCACCGGTGCAGTAATATCCTGTACATTTATGGTTTGCGATGCTTTCGATGAATTTCCACACGCATCAGTAGCTGTCCAGGTGC
>CALCJE010000239.1 GCA_937965665.1 uncultured Bacteroidales bacterium | reverse complement strand
CGCTCTTCCGATCTCGCCAAAGCGGTGTTGCTCATCCACAACCACTAGCCCGAGGTTGCTGAACTGAACAGTATCTTCAATCAGGGCATGGGTGCCAATAATGATATGAAGGTCGCCCGACTGAAGCATGGGATGAATCTCCTTACGGCGTGCTTTTTTGGTACTGCCGGTAAGCAGGTCAACGGTTACATCCATTCCATCGAGAAATCGCCGGATTGTTGCATAATGCTGGTTGGCCAGAATTTCGGTGGGAGCCATCAGGCAGGCCTGGAAACCATTATCGAGTGCAATAAGCATGCACATGAGAGCCACCAGGGTTTTCCCGCTACCAACATCGCCTTGCAGCAGGCGGTTCATCTGCTTACCCGACCCGAGATCGAAGCGAATTTCGCGTATCACCTTTTTTTGCGCATTGGTCAGCTCGAAAGGCAGATGCTCTTTATAAAATGTGTTAAACCGCTCCCCTATCTGTCCGAAAATATTCCCGCGGATTTTTTGATTCCGGTTTAATTTATAACGCAAAAGCCTGAGCTGTATAAAGAACAATTCATCAAATTTGAGTCTGGCCCTCGCTTTTTCAAGTGTTTCGGTATCGGGGGGGAAATGAATATTTACCAGTGCATTTTCGCGTCCCATAAACTTATACTCTGAAATGATTTCGGCGCTTAAAGTTTCCGGGATAACGCCTTTGAGCTGTGTAACCAGGGTGCGGGTAATTTTAGAAATGGCGCGGGTATTGAGCCCGCTCAGTTTCATTTTCTCGGTCGAGTTGTAAATGGGATGAAGCGGATCGGCAGGCTGGGCGGTATACTCGGCCACAGTTTCGGTTTCGGGATGCGAAAAATTATACCTGCCGTTGAACAGCGTAGGTTTGCCAAATACAATCCACTCGCTGCCGGGTTTAAATTTATCCTTCACCCAGTTTATCCCCTGGAACCAAAGCAATTCAATGGAACCGGTGGCGTCGCGCAAGGTAACGATAAACCGCGAACTGCGTCCCTGCCCAACGAGTTGAACATCCGTTACCTTTCCACGAACCTGCAGGTAAACATTATCGGTATTTATCTCACCAATAGGCGTAAACCGGCTGCGGTCCACATGCCTGAAAGGATAATACGTCAGCAGATCATAATACGTGCTGATACCCGCTTCTTTCCGAAGCAGTTCACCCCGCTTGGGGCCAACTCCTTTCAGGTATTCAACAGGTGTTTGCAACAAATCTACTGACATGTGAATGTATTAAAAGCAGTTTCTTTCCCGACTACAGAAAAAAAAATCATCGTTCAGCCGTGTAATGCAAAAGTATAAAAACAAAAGCAACTCTCCGTCACTGAAGAGTTGCCTGTTCTTTTTATGTTTATCCTGAGTATTCCCGAAACCCAAAACTATCGAGTTCGTATCGGGAGATACTAGTATTCCCAGAGCTGTTGTTCGAAATTAAAGAGGTCTTCTTTAATCCTTTCCGACTCAAGCATGGCGTCCATACCAGAGGCATATTCAGATATTTTACGGTCGTACTGGTTATCGACCTTGTAAATATAGCTGCTGAACATGCGTTTCCAGAACAGGTCGTCGTAGGTTAGCCTGGCAGCGCCGTTAAACCTGTTAAATACTTCTGATTTGGCGAGTATCGGCCTTGCTTCGGGGAAGTAAATCCAGAAAAGGGGTTTCTGACCGCGGAAAGTACCATCATCGTTCAATACGTCAATAACCGGGCAAATTCCAATAATTCTTACTTCAAGCATTGAACGCTGTTTATCAAAAAACCAGTCTTCTTTAATCCTGATCTTTTTAATATCCGTGGTATTGAGTTTTTTAACAACTACGCTGTCGAAGAAATCATAAGGCGGGTAAGAACGCTGCATCTGAACAGTGTCGCTGCTTTCAACCTTTTGCATCAGTTCCTTGTACGACAATGGCGAAATAAACTCATCAGTAGGCGACGACGCATCGTAAGCGGTGAGGCTGCCTTCTTTTATAGCATCCATCATGATGGTCATCAGGCTGCGCCAGTTGTTATGCGGTACTTCGGGATAGTACATGGGCTGGTTCATCTTTTCGCGCATATCAATTACACGCCAGATGCGCCTTTCCCAAACATAATCGGCATTCCTGATCCATGGGTAAGCTATGGGTTTTTTATCCATTTTCTCGCTACGGTCAACTACACCATCGCGTGGAGGGGTATTCATGATCTGTTGAGCTTTGCTGCTAACAGCAATGAAAAGCAACAGTATGGCAGCGATCAGAAGTTTCTTTTTCATTCGTCGTTATTTTTAATGGTCATCCTTCTTACGAAAAGGGGACGTATGCTTTCAGTTAAATTTTTATTTACTGCAGGGTAAGTACAATGGAATTCAATTTCCTGGTTTTGCCGTCAGGACCCTTTGCCATGATATCTTCAATCATGATTTTTTCGCGTGGACGGGCTCTTTTAATAAAGTCTCTCATCTGTGGGGTCAGCACATTTCCATTTCCTGCAAAATCGTTTATATCACCGCCCTTGCTGGTACCGGAAAATTTGAACGAAACAATTACAAAATTCAGATTGAATTCGAAATCGGCAGGCATACGCGGGATAATAGCACCAGATGCCAGGAGAAAATCCCTGTTCACCACACCACCGCTGGTATTGGCTATATAGGCTTCGGGGCTGGGTACATTTTTTACACGGTAATCAACCGCGCCCATGCTTTTCATGCGATCGCCCAGTTTAGCGCTTACCGAAACGCTAGCTTTACCTGGACTGGCAGGGCGTACAACCCATTCGCTCCCGTTGCGGCTAATGGTACCGTTGGTGATGCTGGCGCTGATCTGATCGGGCGATACACCACCGGCTGAAATTGAAACCGGGTTATCGACACCGATATAGAACACATTCATTTTGGTAGCCGAAACGGATAAGGATGGAGGAGCAACAATATAATCAAATTTTACAGGGTACGACTCAAGGGTACCATCGGGTTTTTTATAGTTCACTGTACCGGTCACTGATTTAGGACCCGGTGAAGTAGCAGGTAACGAAACCTTCACAACTCCATTTTCGCTGGTACGGAGTCCACCGATATTGGCTGTAAAGCTTTGTTTTGAATCCATGGCAGTTACAAAAACTTCAGCTTCGTAGTTCTCACCCATAAACACATACTGGCTTTTGGGAACAACCGTGGCACCAACTTTATCAATTTTAAAGTCGGTAGCACCAATTTTACTTCTCAGGTGCTGAACCACATCCAACTCTGCATTCTGTACCTCGGCTACCAGTTTATTAAGGATGGTAACATCGGCAGCAAGTATGGTATGATAAAAGTTATGCATTTCCCAGTTCTGTTCCTTTCG
The DNA here is from genome assembly GCA_937965665.1 of uncultured Bacteroidales bacterium. Classification (GTDB taxonomy): domain Bacteria; phylum Bacteroidota; class Bacteroidia; order Bacteroidales; family UBA4417; genus UBA4417. Next base: position 145 of record CALCJE010000239.1, on the reverse strand, counting down.
GTCAGCATCATAAAACGGACCTTTCAGGTCGAGACCTACTTTAATGACGTTACGCTCTGCAGGATCAACAAGATTAAGCAGGTCTTCCTTATACTTGGCAATTACTTTTTTCAGGACAAATTCGATCTACCTGACATTACAGCTG
>CALCJE010000238.1 GCA_937965665.1 uncultured Bacteroidales bacterium | reverse complement strand
CGACCACCGAGATCTACACTCTTTCCCTACACGACGCTCTTCCGATCTCGTTGTATGTCCTTTTGAATGGACTCCATTTTCAGCCTGAAAGCCGGGATGGCGTCCGAAACCATGCCACCGGGTATGGATTTTGTTTCAAAAATCTCAACTTCAAAACCACCCATTCGCAGGAAGTACGCACAACTCAGGCCCGAAGGACCTGCACCGATAATAGCGACTTTCTGTCCATTCGGCGCGGCCATGCTGATATCGGCTTCAAATCCTTTTTCGGCTACAAAGCGTTTTACCTCTTTAATCTTTAATGCCGATTCGTAATTGATGCGTGTGCATTTTGTCTGGCATAGATGGTCGCAGGCCACTCCCAGCACATTCGGGAACGGGTTTTTGGCCATGATCACATCGAAAGCCTTCTGGAAATCGCCCTGCGAAGTGTGATACAGGTATTCGGGTATATCCTGGTTGGTAGGACATTCGTCCACACAAGGGGCGTGGATACAATCGAAAAAGCCCAAAGGACGGCTGGTTTTGATGCTTTTATTTACAAACGGATCACGTTTATAATCCTCATTCAGTACAACTTCGTCAGCGTAAGCATTTAATTTTTCGAGAAGCGTATTGCCTGTTTCGGGTTGCGGTTGCGAAAGCGCTTCGATATACTGCGCCAGCCGCCCGTATCCACCCGGTTTCAGGATGTCGGAACATACCGTTACCGGTTTCAGGCCGCAATTCACCAGGCTGCTGATGTTGTAACAGTCGGCCCCGGCCGAAAAAGAAACCTTCAGTTTCCCTTTGAATTCATTTTGCAGTTTGCGGGCCACATTTACGCTGATGGGGTGCAGGGCACGGCCGCTCATGTACATCATCTGCTCCTGGGCAGGGAAAACGTTTTTGTGATTTACGCTTTCGAGGGTGTTGGTAAGCTTTACACCAAAAAACAATCCTTCCGAGTCAGCCGTTTGCCGAAGTCTTTGTATAATTCCGATGGCATCAGGATATTTCAAATCATGTTCAAAGGCGATATCAGGAATGGTATTTTTAAACCCCAGCCTGTTGTTTAAAATATCACGGAGTTCCTTTTTACCCAGCAGCGTAGGATTGAGTTTTATAAGCGTATGCAGTTTTTTCTCTTTTAACAGGTAGTGCCCTATTTTTTCAATTTCATCGGGTGGGCAGCCGTGCATGGTACTCAGGGTGATGTTATTGGAAATGCAATCCGGGATTTCGATGTTTGCCAATCCGGGATATGCAGGCAATAATTCGTTTATGATTTGGAACTTTGCTTCGCTGCAATCCTTCATGCTTTTCAGAAACCATTGCACATTTTCCTTCTGAATGCCTTCGAAATTATAGCCTATGCTCATGTTAAAAATAAAGCCCCGCCCTTGCTGATGGTTTAAACCGAGTTTATGTTGCAGCAAATGGATCAGTACCCATGCTTTCAGATATTCGTCGAATGACTCCTGAATACGAAGCTCCTGCGACCATTCGCAGTTGTAACCCTCGTCCTGCATATCAATGCAGGGTTTCGAAATTTCCAGTTCATCGAGGGTTTGTATGGTTTTTAATTCAATATACCGGGCGCCGCACAGCCAGGCCGAAATAATATTCTGGGCCATTTGCGTATGAGGTCCGGCAGCCACGCCAATGGGAGAATCCAGGTTTTGGCCGAACATTTCCATCGAAAGGCTTTCGTACTTTTCGGGTTGGAAGAATAATTTTTCGGGGATTCCAAATATCTCTTTCCTTGTCGAATATTCAGTTTCGATAAGGGTAAAAAGCTTTCTTACAGAAATAGGTGAAAATGCTGTTGAATGCTCCATTTAGTATGGTAAGTTTAGTAATTTTAGCTTTCGTAAAAGTAGTAAATTATTGCCATGCAAGTGGATTTATATAAGCAAGTTTCCTGTGTTATTCTCTCGGCCGGTAGTTCGCTGCGCATGGGGAGTCATAAGGCATTGCTGGCTTACGATCAGGAACGGAATTTCCTGCAAAAAATAACCAGCACGTATAGCCAGGCCGGAATTGAAGAAGTGATTGTTGTAGTAAATGCCGGTTTATTGAAAATGATACAGGAAGCCAAGATGCCCCTGCCGCAACATGTAAAACTGGTTGTAAACCACAAGCCCGGACTGGGTCGGTTTTACTCGTTACAAACTGGGCTTCAGGCTGTTTCGCCAGGGCATAGCTGTTTTTTTCAGAATATTGATAACCCGTTTGTGTCAGGGGAAACTCTGGAAGGGTTGATAAACTGCAGCTGTAAAGCCGATGTGATAAAACCCTGTTTTGGTGGCAAAAGCGGCCACCCGGTACTGATTAGCCCATCAGTTATCCGGGCTATTATTGCTGAACCGGATTATACAAATCATATTGATGCTTTTTTACACGGATATACATTACTCAAAGTCGAAATTCAGGATGCCGGTATCCTGGCTAATATTAACCAGGCGGATGATTACAACAAGACAGAATTTAATGTCTGAATGCCGGTTTGTTTGTGTTTTGTTTGCCAATAACTGCTGCTTTTGCTATAAATGTTATTAAATGGCCAGAAATTGGTTTTACAATTTTAACTTTGCATTTTATTTGTTTCGAAAGCCCGGAATTTGTATTTTTGAATACTAACAAAACTGATCAATGAAAAAACTCCTGATCCTGCTTCTTGGTTTTTTTTGTCTGCAGGCATTATATGCCCAGGACCAGGTGAAAATTGACAGCCTTCAGATCAGGTTGCAAAATGCCAGAGAGGATACGGCCAAAATAAATCTTTTGTTTCAGCTGTCAGATATTTATGGAAGAAATGATATTCTTAAAGCGTTGCAATTTTCGAAAGACGCCTTGCAACTGTCAACCCAGTTGAACAGTGATCTTTTTATTGCTCGCTCATATATCAAATTGGGGTCGCACCTGATTGTAATGGGTAATTACGACGAAGCCCTTAAAAATTTCCTAACGTGTTTAAAAATTGCGGAGACCAACAATTTCGAACACGAAGAATTTATTGCCTTGTCCGACCTGGGGGTGATACAGGACAGGATTGATAAATTTGATAATGCGTTAAAATACTATTTCGAAGCGCTGAACATCTATACCAAAAGCATTGAAAAAGGTAAACCGCTGAAAGGGATTAAAAACATCCAGGGGTTGTATAACAATATCGGGAACATATACCTTTCGAAAAAAGAGTTAAATACCGCCAAAGAGTACTATTTAAAAGGATTGGCCATTGCCGAGCAGAAACTTGATTACTCCAATATCGGGAATATCTGCAATAACCTGGGAAAGCTTGAAGACACCAAGAAAAATTACGATATTGCATACGGGTACCTCATTAAGTCGCTCGAAGCCAGGCAGAAAATCAATGATAAATCGGGCATTGCCAAATCGTATTATTCGCTGGCAAACCACTATTCCGAAATGCAACAACCCAATGCTGCGCTCGAATATGCTAAAAAATCGTTTGCCCTGAGTTCGGAGCTCAATGAGCCTTTAACGCGCAAAATATCATCCATGTTTTTGTACCAGATCAATAAAAAACTGGGAAACTGGCAGGAAGCGCTCAGGTACCATGAAATTTTCCAGAAAGTGAGCGACACCCTGATCAACGATAACAAGATACAGGAGCTTACCCGGCTGCAAATGCAGTATGAGTACGAAAAGATTGAAAAGGATAACCTGGCCAGGCAACAAAAAGCCAGGCTTACTTATATTACTCTATTATCCATGGTTACGGGCGTTTCGGTGATTCTTGCCCTGCTTTTTTTCCTGGCACGGAGCCGCAACAAACGTATCAGGCTCGAGAAGGAAAAGCTGGAAAAAGATATGATCATAAAGAACAAGGAGCTTACAACCAATGTAATTTACCTGTTGCAGAAAAATGAACTCATTAACAGCATCACCTCCAGGTTATTAAAACTGAAAGAAAACCTGAAGGAAGAGAATAAACAGCCTGTACAAAAAATTATTGTCGATCTGCAATCTATTACAGAAAAGGAAGTATGGGAAGAGTTTGAATATCGTTTCCAGAATGTGCATGAAGAATTTTATCAGAACCTGAAAAAGAAATTTCCCGATCTCACTCCTTCCGAAATAAAGCTTGCTGCTTTTCTGCGTTTAAATATGAATACCAAGGAAATTGCTTCCATCACCAACCAAAGTGTTAACAGTCTCGAAACTGCCCGATACCGGCTGCGTAAAAAGCTGGGGATCACCAACCAGGAAGTAAACCTGGTAAACTTCCTGCTCAACATTTAAGCAACCTTAGCTTCTCAGAAATTTTATTTATTTGATATGCAGCTGTTTAGCAAACGGCTGTAGGGGTTTTGCTGTGGTTATTTTTCATGTTGTAGGTGTTTTTCTCAGGTGTTTTTCACTGCTGTAGAGGTTTTACTCAGGCTAATAATTAGTGTACCCGTGCATCTGCCTGTATTTTTGTTGCCGGTTCTAAAGCCAGATGCAACATGAAAAAAGAGAAAAAAATAGAGAGTGAAGCTACAGGCTCTCGCCTTCAGGATCAGCCCGGGATGATACAGGGAACAGACCAGGAGATTATCGACAAGATTAATAAGCGTAAAAAGGAAAACCAGGCATTAAAAAAGCTGCTGGATAACCTGGAATCGTCGTATTCAAAACCTGACCCGAAACTCTGAACAAATAATGTTTCAACCATATAAGTGCTAAAAATGAATGAGATGAAAAAACTGTTTACCAAATTATTAAAAGTTGTTCTGCTCATCCTGGTCATGCTGGGAATTGGAATGTTTCAATCCTTTGGGCAGGAATTTAAGGATGGTGTGATGCAGGGCAAAATCCGCATCAAAATAAAGCCGTCCGTTGCCGCTTCGGTTGAGGGGCAGACTATGAAAAAAGGAATGGTCAGCACCGGCATTAAAGCCCTTGATAAGTTGAATACCACTTATGCAGTAACCGAAATGACGCGTGTGTTTCCGTATTCGCCAAAGTTTGAAGGCAAGCACATGAAACACGGGCTTCATTTGTGGTACGAGGTTACCCTTGGATCAAAAGTGGCTTCAAAGGAAGTTGCCCGTGCATATTCAGGATTACCTGAAGTTGAAATTGCAGAACCTATCCACGAAACGGTACTTATTGACGGGAGCGGGAAACCGGTTTATGTGAAATCACCTGATGCAGATCGCACCGATAATGCCTATTTCAACGATCCGTACCTTAAAAAACAATGGCACTATAACAACACCGGCCAAACCGGTGGAACTCCGGGTTCCGATATAAACCTTTTTAATGCCTGGGGAATTACAACAGGAACCCCCAATGTGGTTATCTCCATCCACGACCAGGGTGTTGATTATAAGCACGAAGACCTGGCCGACATGATGTGGGTAAATACGGCTGAAAAAAATGGAAAGAAAGATGTGGATGATGATGGAAACGGTTATATAGATGATATTAACGGATTTAACTTCACCAACAACTCAGGCAGTATTGAGCCCATGTACCACGGCACTCATGTTGGGGGTACAATAGCGGCAAAAAATAATAACGGAATCGGGGTTTGCGGAGTTGCCGGAGGATCAGGTAACGGTGATGGCGTGCGTATTATGACCTGCCAGATCCTGGGTGGTTCGCATGCAGGCAACACGCCTTTATCCTATGTTTTTGCTGCTGATAACGGGGCTGTAATTTCACAGAACAGCTGGGGATATTCAACACCCGGGGTTTACGACCAGGCGGTGCACGATGCTATTGATTATTTTATTGCCGAAGCGGGTGATTACCCCGGAAGCCCTATGAAAGGCGGAGTAGTGATTTTTGCAGCAGGGAACAGCAATACTGAATTAAAAATGTATCCGGCAGCATATCCGCCGGTAATTTCTGTTTCGGCGCTTGATGCATTCTCAACCCGCGCCGGGTATTCAAACTATGGCAACTGGGTTACCCTTTCGGCCCCGGGAGGCGATTCCGACGACAATGCGCTGCCAGGCTCAAATACAACTTATAAAAACGGTATCATGAGCACCCTCGACAAAAATGGTTATGGTTACCTCGATGGTACCTCCATGGCCTGTCCGCATGTTTCGGGTGTTGCCGGACTGGTTGTTTCTGAATATGGCGGGCCCGGTTTTACCAATACCGTGCTAAAAAATCACCTGCTTACCGGTGTACGTGAAGATATTTACGAAATTCCCGAAAATGCAGCTATGGCCGGTAAACTAGGCAGCGGCGAAATTGATGCAGTACTGGCACTGGCCACCGACAATAAGATTGCACCCAATAAAATTACCGACCTTACTTTAACAGGTATTGCACAGGATTTTGCTGATATCAGCTGGTCAGTTCCCGCCGATGAAGATGACGGCAAACCTCTGAATTTCGAAATCCTGTATTCGGAAAAAGAAATTAATGATGCCACCCTGGCTTATGCCCATAGTATTACCATTAAAAACACCGGATCGGTTGGAAGTAAAATGACGTATGAAATTCCAAACTTACTTTCCATTACAACCTATTATTTTGCAGTTCGCGGCCTCGATCGCTGGGGAAACAAATCCGATTATTCGAACCAGCTTACTGCCACCACCAACAGCGGGCCAGTTGCTTCACTCGATCCGGCAAAACCGGCGCTTACCATCAACATCAATGTACGGAATAAGACAACCGGAAGCGACAGCATCAAACTTCGTAACAATGGCGAAGGAATTTTAATTTGGGATGCATTGCCCAGGCATAAAGATGCTGAACCTCTTAGTGTTAAGCCTGATCTTGCTTATCCTGTTGTACCTGCTTCGGTATCACTTATAGGATTAGCCAAAACCGACCTGGAACCTGTACTGCTTAATAACATTCAGCACGATACTACTCTCGACAAGGGGTATGTTGACCAGAACTATAGCCTCATGGTAATGGGTGAAACTAATCCGAGTATTCCCAACTCATCAGCCACGAGGTTTTTTGTAGATGAAGAAGCAGGTTTTAACCTCACTTACGTAGATGCTTATCTGCAGTTCGATGCAACCAAAGGTCCGGTTATTCTTGAAGTGTATGAAGGATACGATATTTCCACTGCTCAATTGATGTTGGCTCAACCTATTGCCAAATCATCAGCACCGAGTTATACCGGCACAAAGTTGAATGAAGAGCTCTATTTTGAAAAAGGTAAATATTTCTGGATTGTGCTTCATGTTCCTTCCGGAAACCAATACCCATTGGGTGCCGGCCTGGAGCTTTCGCCCGAATATTCGAAAAACTGCTACATGAGCCTGAATGGAGGTAAAACCTGGAAAATGTTCGAAGAGTTATACTACGACAACCAGGTCGTTTGGGCAGTATTTGCTGTATCAACTTCTGTGAAACTGGATCAGTACCTGGTTCTCAATCCAGTTTCAGGACGGGTAACACCCGGCGCAGATACCACGATTGTAGCAAAGGTGGATGCATCGAATATGATTAACGGTACGTATACTTCCAACCTGGTGGTAAATACCAACGAAACCGGCAAGCCTATGCTTCGTGTACCGGTTACTGTAGTGATCCAGGGTCATAAACCAAATATTTCATCTGTACTCAGGGCTAATTTTGGCAATATCCTGGTAGGCACATCAAAAGAAATGCAGGTTACATTCCAGAACACAGGACTGGGACGTTTTGTCTTCAAACCCGAAATCTGTACCATCAGTAACCCACAATTTACCTATCAGAAAGGGGCTTCCACCAACTTCGAGGCAGCAACTTCGCAAACGCTCACCTTCCGCTATACAGCCACAAAAGCCGGTAACAACACCTGCCAGGTAACCCTGCTGGATCAGAATGGCGAAACCTATAATTTTGAGTTGTTTGGTACTGGAATGGAGCCACCGGTGGTAAACATTGATCCTCAAACCGCTGTGTATAACAATCTTACCATTGGTGACAGCATCAGAGGGAAATTTGAACTGAAAAACACGGGCAAGTACCCGCTCGATTTCTACATGCCGGCATTTGCCGATGGCTCGAACATGGAAAGTATCCCAACCAATATCCACAAATTCGGATACTCCGTTAAGGTTGACACTACCGGTGGTTCCTACGTATGGAATGATATCGCTGCCACGGGTACTGATGTTACCTCCATGTTCCCGGGAAACGCGGATAACAATATCTATCAGAAATTCCCGCTTGCTTTTATGTTCCCGTTCTTTGGTAAAAACGAGAATTTTGTGTACATCACCAAGTACGGGTTTGTATCGTTTGACGATCACGATTATGTATGGGCGGGGCAACCTATGGCTTATAAATCCGTAGGCAACCCTGACCGGTATATTTCAGCAGCCGGATTCCCCATGCTTTTCCAGGAAGCCGGGTTCGGTAAAATCTATTACAAACAGCTTTCGGACAGGTTCGTTGTACAATACGACAATGTACCCTACTGGGATGGAGCTGCCTTTGATTACAATGGTGATCTTCCCGGAAAATTTGCAATGACTTTCCAGATAGTGCTTTTCGATAATGGAAACATAAATATCTACTATAAGGAATGCAGTATTCCCCAAAGGATGAGATACTGTCCCAAAAAGTGTGTAAAGTGAGAT
>CALCJE010000237.1 GCA_937965665.1 uncultured Bacteroidales bacterium | reverse complement strand
CAGGTTCAGATACTGATAAGCAAAAAGCAGGTTTCATCCGGCCATTAAAAATTGATATTAACCGGATAAAAATGAACGCATTAAAAAGTGTTGTTGTTTTTAGCCTGGTTACATTGTTTTGTTCAGCCGTTTTTGCCGAAGGAAGCCGTGAAGTTATGCCAGCGCTCACTTCGAAAGGTCAATTGTGTTTAAACAGGTCGCGCAACCTCTTTGGTTTGTATGGTGCCTCTCCTGAGTTCAGGCTGCATGTTACCATAGCCGATGCTTCGGAAAAAATCCGTTTTGGTTTTGGAAAAGTATTGGGCGATAATGGTCAGGATTTGGTTTTCAGAATTAAGGATCCGGCCGGGAACATTGTGCGACCCGAAGCTGCTGTTCCAACATCGGGACCAGGATTTATAAGTTCATATAACCAGGCGCTTGCAGGTCCGCTGCCCGCCGCCGGCGGATACGATTATCTCGAAATACAGAACCTTACCAAAGGCGATTATTACTTTGAGTTTAATTATTCGGGACCAATTAACGATGCCAACCGCCGTTACCTGGAGTTTTTCGATATCAGCGTGGTAAAGCCTGGCGATAAGGTGATTAATGGCCGGGTATGGTCAAAGGCATGGCAGTTCTGGAGTGGTTCGGATGGATATTCGACCTATGATAAATTCTACGGCAAACTCATGATCCTTTCTGACGACAGCATCGTTACCCAGGTCGACTGTAATGGATTCAGAGGCGGATCGTTTTCATTTTCGAGTAACAAAACAGGTTGTGATAATACCGGGTCAACGGTCGACGACCGGAAGTCGAGGTCAGGTTTTTCGACTTATCCGCAATACAAGGTTTTTCTGAACGATCCCGACAGCATTCTATTTCCCACCCAGAAAGCCGCTTCGGGCCTGGCTGGCCCCGTGCTGCTTCGCACCAACTGCGACGGGAGTGTTCAGTTCAGCATCAGGGTTGAGAAAGACTGCGTCATAAAACTGTTTATTGATGTAAATCCGAACCCGGGTGCCGATCCGGAAGATGTGCAGATTATAGCAAACCTGTTGGCCCATCCCGGTGGCGACGGGTATAACAAGTTGACCTGGGATGGCAACGACAACCTGGGCCGGCCTGTGTTCAACGGGAAACCACTTACTTTTGCTGTTACCAACCTGAGCGGGCTTACCAACCTGCCTATTTTCGATATCGAAAATAACGACAATGGCATAATTGTTAAACAGGTGCGCCCCGGTGGCGGTGCTCCTTTGAAAATTTACTGGGATGATTCGCGGATTGCCACCAATGCTTCGAACATCACAAATGGTTGTAATAATGCCGGAGGTTGTCACACATGGACGAACGACTTTGGTGATAACAATACCATTAACACCTGGTGGTATGTTACGGGAACGCAACTTTCGTCGAGCCCTTTTGTAGCTAAACGCAGACCGGCTTTACCGGTTATTTCCGGCAAAAGCGTCCATTGCGCCGGCGAGGGAACACTTGATTTTGAAGTAACCCCTGATCCTGGTAGCAAAAGCTATAACTGGTCCTATTCGGGCAAAGGTGTAACCATTGAAGCCAGCGGCCTTACCGCTCGGCTGAATTTTGCTGCCAGTGCAACGCCCGGTAATCTGAGCGTTTACGGGTTAAACGATAGCTGTGGTTCCGGTCCTGCGGCTACAGTTCCAATCAGTTTCGAAGCATTACCGGAGGTGTTAATGGAGGCATTCCCCGATATATGTTTTACAGCGCCTGCGTTAAAGCTTACCGGGGGAAGACCTTCGGGCGGCGAATATTTTGTGAATGGAGTTAAAACCGACAGCATTTTTCCATACAAATTGCCCGAAGGCAAATACGATGTAGTGTATACGTATACAAAACCGGTTGTGGGATGTAAAAATTCGGCCTCGGCCTCGCTGATGTTGATAAATGGTCCGGCCTGCGAAGGAACCGTATATTTTCCAACGGCCTTCAGTCCTGGTTCCGATAACTTTAACGACACGTTTAAACCGGTGGTGAAAAATATATACAGTTTTACAATGAATATATTTAATCGCTGGGGCCAGTTAATATATACATCCAATGATGTGTTGCAGGGGTGGGACGGGACATATAAAGGAGAAGACTGCCCTGTGGGTATGTACACTTTTGAAGCAACGTATGCCCCTTCTTTGCGTAACGATGTGCAGCGATCGCAACGGGGCTCCTTCAGGCTCATACGCTAAATGGTTAATTCCTGTTAATTTCTTTAATTTTTTCCTGGTATTTTATCTTTTGTAGTGATTTCAGCCACATGATATTGGCTTTTCGTCTACAACAATTATCGGCAATCCTTTGCAGCCATATCATTTATTGAGCTACATACAATTCTGTTCATGGTGTATATTTTTGTAGCTGCGACTTTCCATTTTTGTGGTTACAGGCATTAATTACCCTCCTCAACTCTGGAATGCCAGCCATTCTTCATTAAAACATTTTTATGAAAACTCCGCTATTCCTGCTCGTACTGCTAGCCCTCGCAGCCTTTACTTCCTGTTCAAAGGAATTCGAAGTTCCTTCTACACCTCCGGCTAATCTTTCCGAACTCAGGGCTTCACCTGATTTTACCTGGAATACCGGCAAAACTGTTGAAATTGATATTACTGGTTTACCAACACCTGAACCGGTTTTTTCAACGCTTACTATCAGTCTTGACGATGGAAGCAATATTTACCAGGCTATGCATAATATAAATACGAATACCCGGCTCTCGGTTGTTGTTCCTTATATCTCGGATAGCCTGAATATCCGGTTTGGTAGTAACAGGTATACGCTTCCGGTTATGTCAGGAAAAGTTGTTTTCTCGTTCATTCCTGTTGTACAGGATTAACCTCGTAAAATATGGTGGGTATGAAAAAAATAAATTTGGGAATTCGTTTTATTATTCTGGTAACTGTTTTTATTTCGCTCACAAGTGGAAGTATAGCGCAGGTAACATTGAACTGTGAATCGGGCAACCGGGGAATAGAGCAAGGCAATTGCTGGGGGTTTGGGGCTACATCATACTCCAATACTGCCAACATAGTAATTGACGGATCATGGTCTGTAAGAACAAATTCACTGACAAATATGTCTCCTTCGGCCTGCTGGGTCAAAACACCCTGGATGCTTGTTGGGAGTGGGAATATTACTTTTCAGGCAAGGCTTGATGGCAATGGAAACGGAGCTGAAGTAAAACGAATACTTGTAGCTTATATTCCATATGTTGAAGGTGCATCCTATGGCGAAGGAACGCCTGTACAGTTTTTTGTTTACGATTTCCCTGCTTTTAATGTTTCTACGATCAGGGATATTTCAGTGCCGCTCCCTGCTGTAATACAGAACTCCGATGTTGCATATAAGTTTTGGATCAGCTTTGTTGGCAAAGGAGGCAGCCAGCGAGCATATGCTGATAATTTTGTATTCCCGGGCACTTATTGGTCAGATATTGCTAATTCGTGCCTTCCCAGGAAAGTGATTAAAGATGCTGATGCCGATGGCGTGAGTGATGTAAACGACAATTATCCGAATGATCCATACAGGGCTTACAATAGCTATTATCCTTCGCAAACCACTTACGGGACGCTGGCTTTCGAAGACAGCTGGCCCAATAGAGCAGATTATGATTTAAACGATCTGGTAGTGAATTACAGGTTCAATACAGTTACAAACGCAAAAAATAATGTTGTAGAACTTATCGGGAATATAGTTACCCGTGCTTCAGGTGCTTCCTACAAAAACGGTTTCGGATATCAGCTGGATGGTATTGCTCCGGATAAAATAATTGGGGTTTCCGGAAATAGAACTGAAGGAAGCACTATTGTCACGCTTCAGTCCAATGGGCTGGAAGCCAATCAGCAGTTTGCACATTGTATTGTATTTGATGATTTCTTTAAAATTATGAAACACCCGGGAAGTGGAACAGGGATAAATACCAGCCCGGGAGTTCCGTTTGTTCCGTATGATACACTGACCGTTACATTGAAATTTATCGATAACGGGGTATTGGCCCCGGGAGGCGCGGTGCCGATCAGTGCGCTGAGTCCTGACAAACTCAACTTCTATATGATTGTAAACCAGCAGCGTGGAGTCGAAGTCCATCTCGCCGACCGCGTACCAACTGATATGGCAAACAAAGCATTATTCGGAACTGGGTCAGACGATTCAGATCTGGCTAAAGGTAAATATTATAAAACGACCCAAAATTTACCGTATGCGATTAATGTTTTGCAGGGATTTGATTACCCAATTGAAAAGGAATCCATTGATGCTGCTTATCTGCATTTTGTTGAATGGGCATATAAGAAAGGGGCGGAATTTCCTGATTGGTGTGATAAAAAACCAGGTTACAGGAATGGTCCCAAGGTTTACTGAAATCTCTTGCTGTTTCCGTATGCCACGCCAGTTATTTCCTGCTTAACTACCTGCAATTTTATCATGATAATATAATGGCATAATATCAGAAAATCGATATTTCTTAAGAACTAAAATTTGCTACGATGAAAACTACACGAAATTTCATCTTTCTTTTATTTGTGTACGCATGCACTTGTTCATTTTCATTTGTTTCCTGCAAAAAAGAAAGTTCCATGGTGTCAACTGAAATCAAAAACATTATTGACTTGAAAGTTGATCCTGCTTTTGAATTTCAAACCACAAAAGATGTCGGCATACAGGTTACAATGCTCGATAATAACAATGGTCCTGTTCCGGGCATGCGTGTTGATGTTTATACGGCATTCCCTGATAGTGGCGGAAAAAGGATTTTGAGTGGCATTACGGATGCACAGGGAATTTTTAAGTGCGATTACAAAATTGCAGCTTATGTTAAGACTCTTGCTGTAGGAACTGATGCCATCGGTTTTATAAATATGCAAACAGTACCGGTTCATAACGGTTTGCTGCAATGTACATTAGGAGGTTTGCAGCAGGTATCAACAAATAAAAGTGCCGGCGGATATGCATTAAAAAGTACAAACAGCAAATTTGTTACCCTGGGTGCATACAACAGTTTGGGTGTGCCTCAAAATCTTGAGCTAAAAAACGATATTATTGACGCAAGCATGCTGAATGATATTAATGCCACGCTTCCCGAAAGAGTCACATTGCCAACCAGCCATCCGCAATACTTTGCCGCTGCGAACAAACAGAATCTTGTTGTAAACGAGGCTTGTAACGTGTGGGTTACGTTTGTAAGCGAAGGTGCCGGTTACAGAAATGTGCTCGGGTACTATACCTACAAAACCGGGAATGCTCCGGTGTCGGCCGATCAGATTGATACTGTTCATATTATTTTTCCGAATGCTTCTTTTGCCGGAAGCGGCGGAGGCCTTAATTCCGGAAATAAAGTACATATAGGTCAATTTTCGAAAGGAACAGAAATAGGTTGGGTTTTAATTTCGGATGGGTTCCAGGGTTCAATTACTAAGGGTAACTGGATATTTTACTCCGACCAGAAACTTAATCCGGAAGCCAACAGCACGTTAAAACAGCATTTTGTACTGTGTAACGATATAGGTCGCGGTAAATTTTTATTAGGAGTTGAGGATATAAAACGCGACTCCAACTCGGATAACGATTTCAATGATGCTGTTTTTTATGTTACTGCCGATCCGATACAGGCTATTGACGTAAGTCATGTTCCAATGCCCGATTATACACAGGCCGACAAGGACAAGGATGGAATTCCGGATAACTTTGATGATTATCCAGCTGACGCCACAAAGGCATTTAACAACTATTTTCCCAGCGATAAAAATTTCGGAACCCTTGCTTTCGAAGATTTATGGCCCTCGAAAGGGGATTACGATTTCAACGATATGATTATAGACTACCAGTTTAACCAGGTAACCAACGGGCAGAATAAAGTTGTTGGTGTTGAAGGAAAGCTTGTGCTGCGGGCTATGGGCGCCGGTTTTCAGAATGGGTTTGGTATACAATTGCCCATTGACCCAAAGCTGGTTACGACATTTAATGGTAGCCGGATCACCGGTAATGGTATTGAGCTTTTAGCCAACGGAACCGAAGCCGGTCAATCGAAAGCCACGCTTATCCTGTTTGATAACGAGTTTAAAGTGCTGCCGCATATTGCCGGAACACAGGTTGGCGTTAATACAACCATAGGTGATCCCTACCAGGTTCCTGATACCCTGCGCATAAACATTTCGTTTACCAGCGCGGTTTCTCTCAGCCAGCTTGGGGTGCCCCCGTATAATCCGTTTATTTTTATCAACCAGGATCGCACACACGAAGTACATCTGATCAACAATCCACCTACTGATAAAGCTGATTTAAAACTGTTCGGTACCGATCAGGACGATAGCAACCCTGCCGCCGGAAGGTATTATGTTACCCGGAATAATCTTCCATGGGGGCTCAATACAGTGGATAAGTTAAGCTACCCGGCCGAAAAAATACCTGTAAGTGAAGCTTTTCTTAAATTTATTCCCTGGAGCATTTCGGGTGGCAGCGAATATCCCGATTGGTTTCTCGATAAGAAAGAATATAGGAATACCGATAAGTTATATCATTAGAAATTTAACCTGCAGAGGTTTGTAAAATGCAGGTTGGGAGATAAGTTTTAGGGGTTGCAAAGCCCGGATGGCGTAAAACTGTCCGGGTTTTGGCTTTTTAATGGTAATAGATGAGTACAAGTTTGAGATTTAAGTCCTGCAAGGCAGATATATTTTGTATAAAAGGCGTGGGAATGGTTATAGGCATTTCGGGCACATATTTATTAAATTATTTTATCACTTCGCATAATTTCTTTAATTTCGGGGTACATTTCAGATAAACCGCGAATAACGCTCAGTTTAGGGCAGGCTGTTTTGTAGCCATAAATGTTAGGATAGCTGAAGTATTATTTTATATGAAAACATGTTTACCCTTTATCAATCTTTCATGAGTAATTCATTTTTGCCAAATTTTAATCGAAATGCCAGGCCACGGGTGAAGCCGTTGTGTGTTATTCTGCTCCTGGCAGGCCTGGTTTTGAGCCTGGGCACACAGGCATATGGCGCCAATCTTCCCGCGGTATCAGAAACGGATAGCCTGAAAGCAGTATTGGCAAAACCACTGAAGCCGGCGGATAAAATAAAGAGTCTGGCTGCCCTGGGTAAAGCATATTATAACCAGTCGGACCTGGATAATGCACTGAAAACTGAATACCAGTTGCTGGAAGTGGTTAGTCAGCATGGCTCAAAAAAGGATTCGGCAGCGCTTTTCCGCTTACTCGGGCTTATTTATATGCAAAAATCGTGGTACGACAAGGCGCTTGATAACTTCGAAAAATCACAGCAACTTTTTGGCGAATCAGGCGATTCGTCGAAACAGGCCAAAGCGTTCATGAATATTGGTATTGTTCACGATTATTTACAGAACCTGCCGATGGCCATATCATTTTATGAGAAAGCACTCAGCTATTTCAGCCGTAAAAATGAATTGCCGGGCATTGCCGATTGCAAACTGAACATTGCTATCGTGTTAACGAAACAGAAAAAATACCAGCAGGCATGCGAATACCTGCTTTCGGCTGCTGAGATCTACAGTAAAAACGGGAACACTACCTACCTGGCTGCTGCATATATAAACCTGGGGCTTACGTATAAAAAAATGGGCGATTACGACCGGGCTATTGAATACCACAATAAAGCGCTGGTGCTGTGGCAACAGGCAGATGATCAATACCATATCAGTTATTATTACATGAACATGGGCGAAATTATGCTCGACCTGGGAAGGATAAATGAGGCGGGCGAATATCTTCGGCAGGCTGAAGAACTGGCGCTGAAAACAGGATCGAAAGACCTGCTGGCAAAAACCTACGAATTCCTCTCTGATTACAATGCTGCCCGAAAAAACTTTGCGCTGGCCTATTCTTACCTTGATAAATCGAAACAGCTGAACGATAGTATTTTAAATGCCGAAACCACCGAAAAAGTTTCGCAGATTCATTACCAGTACGAAATTGCCAGGCGCGATGCCGACAACTCGAACCTGGTGAAGGAGAACCTGGATCAGGAGCTCAAAATCCAGAAAAAGAACTATTTCCTGTACCTGCTCACCGGTACATTGCTTTTAATAGCCATCCTTGTTATTTTCCTGGTTAGGCAAAACAGGATTAAGCATAAGGCGAATAAACAGCTCGAAGAAAAAAACAGGCTTATCATCCAACAAAAGGATGAACTGGTGAAACTCAATGCATCCAAGGACAAGTTTCTGACGATACTGGCCCACGATATTAAAAACCCGTTAAGCTCAATTCATGGACTGAGCGAAATGTGGGTAACAGATTTTGATACCCTCACCGAAAAGGAGAAAATGGTTTTTGCGAAAGATATTCATGCCCTTTCGACCAATCTGTTTGAGATTATAAACACGCTGCTAACCTGGTCTACCTCGCAAAGCGGCATGATTACCTACAAGCCAAAATCGTTCGCGATATCGGAGTTATGCCGCAAGGCCACCCGAAACCTGCAGACTGTAGCCAAGCAAAAGGATATACTCATTGTTTCGAAGTCAGATGAAAACCTGATGGTGATGGCTGATGAGAACATGATTTTGTCAGTGATGCATAACCTGGTGAATAATGCAATAAAATATTCGCACCCCGGCACCAGCATACATATTGAGGCGCGGCGGGCTGATGAAAAGGCAGAGGTTTCAGTTATAGATTCCGGCATCGGTTTGTCAGACGAAAGCATAGCGAAGCTTTTCAGGTATGATCAGCATTTCATGAACAAAGGTACTGCCGGCGAAGCGGGTACCGGTCTAGGCCTGATCCTGTGCAAGGATTTTGTTGAGAAAAACGGGGGTGCCATTACGGTTGAAAGCACATTAAACCGGGGAAGCAGGTTTACTTTTACGCTCCCGCTGGCTGTGTAGGCTTTTTGTCGTTTTTAACAATTTACATTACATCCCGATATATGCGACTTACCCTACTCTGTATCATGGCAATGATGACTTTACTGACTTTTGGTCAACACGAAAAGCAACAAACAATTGAACTTTGGCCTGGAAACGTACCTGGCGGAACAAAGGAAAAGCAGGTTCCTGTTTTTGAAGCAGATAAGCAGGACAACATACTGCGGATTGCCGAAGTTACCAACCCGGCCATGGTTGTGTACAACAATTGCCGGAACTGCAGCGGTGCAGCCGTAATAGTTTGCCCCGGCGGAGGTTACGGCATACTGGCCATCGACCTCGAAGGGTACGAAATAGCTACCTGGCTCAACAGTATTGGAATAACAGCTTTTGTACTTCAGTACCGGGTGCCGGGGCAGCGCGATGGCGCGTTGCAGGATTTGCAGCGGGCTGTACGACTGGTTCGCGAAAATGCAGGCAACTGGAACCTGGATCCCGGCAAAATCGGGGTGATGGGTTTTTCGGCCGGGGCAAGCCTTTTGGCGCGACTTTGTGCCCTGCCCGGCACTAACCTTTACTCGGCGGTAGATCAGGCCGACAAACAGCCGTTTATGCCCGATTTCTGTATGCTAATTTACCCGGCTTACCTCGACCAGGGTCCGGGGAATACTGTTTCGCCCGAAAATACTCCATTGGGCAATACCCCGCCTATGTTTCTTTTTGCCACTGCCGACGATCCTTATGCCAACAGTGCGCTGGTAATGGCCCAGGCCCTGCGCGAAGCAAACAGGCCGGTTGAACTGCACCTGCTGCCGGAAGGCGGGCATGGATATGGACTTCGCCCGGGAAAAAGAGCCGGCGAAACCTGGCCGGCTCTGGCCCAGGCATGGCTCAGCATAATCCTGAAAGGCGTTGTGAAGCCACCGTTAAATCATGAGGAGTAAATAATTTGTGAAATTCAAACCAGAGAATTATTATAATGCTCTTCTTAGCCATTAAAGTATAATCAGATATGTAGGTTTTTAACAAGTAATCTGAATATAAAGGCAAAAATTTTTAAAATATGAAAAACCAGCTATTAATCTTCCTCTTTCCAATCCTTTTTCTAAACCAGTTATTGGGTAGTCCGGTTATCATTTGTGGGAAAATCACAAATTACCCAGGTAAGAAAATTTCGTTGGAAATAATGCCAACCGATGCTGTATGGATGATTGCCAAATCCCAGGTTATACAACTTAAAACAAAACAGGATGGCTCATTCACTATAGAATTAAAAAATATTGAACACTTCATGTTTGAGAATATATTAAAGATTGGATCGGAAAAAATTTATCTTGCTTTTGCACCTGGCGATAGTATTTTTATTTCTATGGATTATGATAAAAAGCTGAATAATTTGAGCTTTTCTGGTACCAACGCAGCAAAAAATTATTTCATGAATGAATTTCTTTTCACGCTATATCACAAATCCAAAGAGATCAATTATGACCGGGCCTGGTTAGATAAAAATCTTGACTTATTACAGGATTTTTCCGTCAGGTATAAGATTGAGAAGGA
Organism: uncultured Bacteroidales bacterium; assembly: GCA_937965665.1. Taxonomy (GTDB): domain Bacteria; phylum Bacteroidota; class Bacteroidia; order Bacteroidales; family UBA4417; genus UBA4417. The sequence goes on along the minus strand of CALCJE010000237.1, from coordinate 4,886 downwards.
ATCGAAGGATATAATAACAGAATATATCTCATGTTTTTACAATAACGAAATGCTGACATCTGAACTATATTCTCAATCCAGACCAGCAGCATTTTTAGAAAGTATTGATATCAATAACCATAAATTAGCATGGTATCATTTATACTATTCAGTGATTTCAGCTTATATGATCAATAAAGAGAATATGCCTCCTGTCTCAAACCTGAATCAACGATTTGAGGAATTATTCCTTTTATCAGAAAGACATCTGAAGGATACAATCAAAGAAAATTATCAGGCCTATATTATTGGCTTGTACTTATCCGGGAAAACCGAGCGGGAAATGTTGAAGACAGGTACAAATCAGAAAATAGTAAGAGAGTTTATTGCACGTTGCCAGAATGAAACAGTAAAGAAAAACATTGTCGACTTACTCAGGAGTAATCGTGTTATCTGAATGGTTAACCTTTATAATTCATCGGATGACGATTCTGTGCATTCGCCTGAATTGATCCTGAAATATGATATTTTAATTGACCGGTTATCCTGTTTTAATTAGCCGGAATCCCGCATTATTCAGTACTTATTAAAATCGGGTTTCGTTGATTATATTTGATTACTGTGGCATATAAAGTTCTTTTCTTTCTTGAGTCAGATGACTTCGAATAGGAAGTAAACAGGAAATGATCCCGCATAAAAATTTCTTTCAGATTGCCCGGATTCAACTTATCAATATTCCCGGTCTTCAAATCAAAGTAATACATTTTATCCTCTGTATGCGAATAACCATTGGCGTAACTTGTTGTAATTTCAGTAAAAAAGATGGATACCGGCCCTGTAACCACCAGTCGACGAAATTCATTCCGAAAGTAGATCACCAGTATTCCGTTTTTAACAAGTGCAAATAACCGGTCTGTATAGGGCTTTTTAATGGAGTCATCGCTGTAATAATTAAATTTCGCCTCGCCAAACAGCGGATGTGAATATAATTCGAGGGTATAATCCGGGTACCTGGGATTGTTATTTAAAATTTCTTTGTTCGATGTATAAATTCCATTTTTCAACCTGAATTTGGAATTGAACGGTGCATTTTCGTTCTGTGCAAAAAGAGTGAAGCTCCCCGCAAATAAAATAAATAGTACAATGAATCGCATAATACGTACCCACATTAGTTTATGATCAAAATCTCCCTGATAGTAAAAAAATTACTTTACATTTCATCCCATACAGGCAATCAGGTCAACATTTCCTTTTGTTGTATGCAGATGCCAAAAATATGTATTCTGCCCGGTTTTCCATGCGGTTCAATACTTTTTTATTTCTTGCCTGTTTTTAGCCTTTGCTTCTCCGGTTCATCCCATGCATCATCATAAAAGGCATTTGAAACCACCTTTAAATCATGAGGAATAAGTGGAGGTCGAATTTATGTCTGTTTTATTAATATTCTACAGCTGAATTAACAGAGGTTTAATGAGTGGATATGTTAGGTCTTATTATCGAGCTACTTTTGCTAAAAGGGTTATCAGGTAAATGCTTTTCTATAATCTGATTATATGGGCTTGCCGGATATAGTTTCTTATAGGTTGTGTATACACTCATGAACTCATCCCTTGTTAGTGATTGGTACGTGATGCATTTAAGTAAAGCGTTCCCTGCCAGGTAGAGTTGCACAGATTTTGGAGCCAGGTCGTACACACCCATATAAGGTGCTAAAAAATTAAATAGGTGCGCAAAACTTTTCCACGTGTCTTTGGGGCTGTTTATAACGCGTGGAATTATATTGTAGTTGATTAATATACATTTAGCAGCAATGTTGTCAATGATGCAGGTTGCCGCAAAGTATCTTTTATCAAAAGGATCATACAGTGTAAACAAATAATTGATTACTTTATTTATCTCAGATTTTGACATGGTAACTTCCAGGGCTCCCATCGCGTTTTGCCAAAGAATATCTTTGCAGCAGAATAAAAGCCGTTGCTCGGTTTCAGCGTTAAAAGCTTCATAACAAGTACCGGAAATTTTTTGACTGGCAAATAATTCGTTCAGGTAATCTTTATATTTTTTCAATATTGATTGTAGCTGATTGATAGCAACTTGAGCATTTTTGGCTTCGATAATGATTTTTTCTATTTCTTTTTTTCTGTTTCCATAAGGATAAAGGAGTCCGCGATTGGCCAATAATTCATTTGCAGCCGCATTGGCGCCAAAAAAGAAAACACGCCCGGGATTTTGCGCACTATCAGTAAGTATTTCGAACTTAATGTCATTTGCAGAGTCAGCATAAAAGCTCATCACGTAATGATGTGCAAAGTATAGTGTGACAAACGAATGAAGAGGAAGATTATAATTCACTTCAAATTTTTCATCCTGAAGAATAATGGAGTCAGAAAGGTCAATATTTTCGGCACAATAATAACCATCAACTGACTTGCTCAGGGTTATCAGGTACCGGCCATAGGTTTTATCAAATTTGCCTGAAATCCGTGTAGGAACTTCCTGTCCTTTTACTTCCGGCAAAACAAACACTATAGTTGCTAAGATAAACAGTGAAAAGCTTTTCATATTTTAAAAACTATTTAAAATCAGATTTATAGCCGGGTTTTTGTGTTAGCTGGCCATGCATCAAAGATAACTTTTTTAAATCAGATATAACCTGTTAAAGAAATTCTAAGATTGTGAAAAACCGGAGCTTGTGAGATTTGTCCTGAGCCTTTTTACTGAACAAACTGCTCAGCATAATACCTTGCCGTTAGTTTTTCGCCGGTAGCTTTCTCAATCATTTCGTTCCAGCTGTAGCGAGAGCCGGGTTTAAAAACAAAGTTTTTCAGGTAATCGCCAACTGCCGTTTTGCCAAAGTAGCTTTGGTTGAAATCGCCTGATTTCAAAATGTTGGCAGTAATGTGATGGTTAAACTGCGATGCTAGTAATTCGCCCAGCAAATAGTTGTGATAGTAACAGGGCGAAGTGGCAATATGAATTTTGCTGGCCCAGTCGGGTTGGTTTCGGTGGTTGGGCCGGCGGATCATCTGGTATTTCTCAACCAGGTCCCACCACAAGGTGTTCAGATCCTGACCCGGATCGGCATACAGCGCTTTTTCGAAACGGTACATTACCTGCGCCCATCGGCTGAAAGTAAGCTGTTCGAGCCTGAGGACCTTAAAACTTTCGGTAGCTACAATGCGGGCATCGTCGGCATCAGTGAGTTGCATATCCACCAGGAATTGTGCATTTGACGACATGCGGCCAAAAAACATGGCAATAGCCTCAGTAGTGAAAATATGTGCCGGGCTCCGGAGCGCGAAAGGCAGTTGCGGGTCGATGTACTTATCGTAACAGGCATGGCCGAATTCGTGCAGCATAGTCCCCATCCAGCTGGCGTTGGGTTTCAGGTTGCAAAGCACGCGTACATCGCCCTGGTTATCAATATCGATGCAATAAGCATGTTGGTTTTTGCCCGGTTTCTCGTACAGGTCGCTGTTGGCAATCATATCGCTTATATCGAAACCTATGCTTGTAAAGTAATTGGTAGTGAGCTTTTCGATGTTCTGGTCCTTATAGTACTTATCCAGGTCGACGCTGTAAATGGCTGGCGGCTCCTGGAAGAAACGGTTCTGGTAATGCCAGGGCATGAGTTCGGCAGGCGTTACCTGGTTGCGATTTGATAAAAAATCATCGATTTCGCTTTTCAGGCTGGCGAAGGAGTCGCGGGTAAGTGCATCGAGTTCATCAAACAGCCGGCTGATTTCCTCCGGTTCCTGTTCGCTGAGCTTGAGGCTCATCTGGTGGTAATCGGCAAAGCCAAGTTGGTGGGCAATGTCGTTGCGTTTTTTTACCAGGTTAATAATATCATCAGCTACCAGGGGGCCAATGGCTTTGTGCGCTTCCCAGGTTTGTTGCAGTTCAGCGGAATTAACCGAGGATTTCAGCAGTTCGTCAACTTCGTTATCGCTCAGCTTTTTGCCATTCACATCGGCACGGAAATTCGAATATTTCTTTTCAATTTCTGTCTGCAATTTTATAGCGCTGTTCAGCAATTCGCTGTCCACCTGGTTGGCGAGGTAAGCAGTATACATAACTTCCAGCTGGCGCTTCAGCAACTCACCGGTGATGCTGCCCGATTCCCTGATGCGTTTCAGTAAGGCAAAGTCGTCACTATCCGAAAACACCTTTGTGAGTTCAATATTCAGGTCTTCCGATTTTTTCCAGTCCTCGTCGAGGCCACTGATGGATGCATTCCAGTAAGCAAGTGCCGAAGCTTTGGTGAGCGGATGTACAACCGAGTCGAATTTTTGTATAAAGGCAAGAAGATCTTGATGCATCTGATGAAGTATAAAAATGAAGAGTATATAAGGCTGAAACCTTTAATCGATCATAAGTTGTGATTGCTGTTTAACCGGAATAACAATTGCCGGATCAATACACATCCGCCATCGTAAATACCTTATTCTATTTCCCAGGTTGCTCCATCCTTGGTATCCTTTATGCTGATGCCGGCCTGGGCCAGGGCATCGCGAAGGCGGTCGCTGGTTGCCCAGTCCTTGTTGGTGCGGGCTTCGCGGCGCAGGTCAATAATAATGTTCACCAGGTTGGCAATTACCTGGTTACCGGCCTGCGGATCCGATTCGGGTACCAGCCCAAGAATATCGAAAACAAACGTATGCATTGTATTTCGCAGCAATGCAATATCGTCGGCAGTAAGGCTTTCCTTTTTATCGTGAACCGAATTGATGATGCGAACGGCATCGAAAAGGTGAGCAATAAGTATTGGGCTGTTCAGGTCGTCGTTCATGGCTTCGTAGCACCGCGCCTGCAACGCAGCAATGTCAGCCGTTGATTTGTTGCCAGGAACCAGTTTTTCGAGGGTGGCAATGCTTTTCATCAGCCGCTGGAAACCTTTTTCGGAAGCC
>CALCJE010000236.1 GCA_937965665.1 uncultured Bacteroidales bacterium | reverse complement strand
CCTTTCAGTTCCTGGAAAACAGCTTCAACACACCAGAAACATCCGGCTGCAAATGTAGCTGTATCGGTTTTTACGTCATTGGGTAATGTGTCCATTTTTGAGTTGGTTTTCAGGGTGTTACTCTTGCATCCGCTCACCAAAAGTATAGCGAGTATTACTAAGGCCAATCGTTGCATAATTTTTAACTTTTTCTGGAATAAACAGAAGCCGGCTACATAAGTTCAATCAAAAAATTATGGAAATGATGATGCTCCGTTCCCTGTAAAGTTGGTATGATTTGTTAAGAAAATGTGAAAAATTACCAGCTTTTGTTTTTGTATTCAAAAACTATTTACTTTTGCAACAGTTCTTTACTACCATCACTTATCAAGAAAGGCTGAGGGAAATGGACCTTTGAAGCCTTGACAACCTGTCCTGCATATTATGGGACAAGGTGCCACATCCACCCGCATTTTGGCGGAAAGATAAGATTGGAATCAGTTTTGCAAATATCGTTCGTGATATATTTTCAAAGCTCTTCTGACTTATCGGGAGAGCTTTTTTTATGCTCTTTCCGGTAGCCCTTTCGGGTAAGTGATCTTATAATTTTTATCAATAAAATCACTACCATGAAAAAATCCACCCAGATTATTCATTCAATTCCTGTTGACGAACTTACCGGTGCTATTTCGGTGCCTATTTATCAGACTGCCACTTATGTGCAGGAAGCACCAGGCGTGAATAAAGGATACGACTATGCCCGCACCAATAACCCAACCAGGGCTGCGCTCGAAAATATTATTGCCGGGCTCGAAGGGGGAACCCATGGCTTTGCTTTTGCAACAGGGCTTGCAGCTATCGATGCCATTTTAAAGACCCTGAAAGCGGGCGACGAAATTGTGGCTGTCGACGATATTTACGGGGGTGCCTACCGGCTTTTTACCCACGTTTATCAGAAATTTGATATTAAAATTCATTATGTCGATACCACCGATGCCTCTAATGTTCCGGCCTTTCTGAATAAAAATACAAAGCTGGTGTGGCTCGAATCGCCAACCAATCCAACACTGAAAATCTCGGATATCAGCACTATTGCTTCACTGGCTCACAAGGTGGGGGCGCTGGTAGTAATTGACAATACTTTTGCAACTCCAATAGCGCAAAACCCGCTCGAGCTGGGTGCGGACTATGTAATGCACAGCGCTACCAAGTACCTGGGCGGACACTCCGACCTGCTTGCCGGGCTTGTGGTGGTAAAGGATGCAAAGCTGGCTGAAGAAATAAAGTTTATCCAAAATTCATCAGGTGGCGTGCTGGGCCCGCAGGATTGTTTTCTGGTTATCAGGGGTATAGAAACCCTGGCACTCAGGGTTGAGCGGCAGTGTGAAAACGCTGCTAAGGTAGCTGCGTTCCTGGCATCACATCCCGATGTTGATCATGTTAATTACCCGGGTTTACCATCGCATAAAAATCATGAAATTGCCAAAGCGCAACAAAACGGGTTGTTCGGAGGTATGATTTCATTCGCATTAAAAAATGATACTGAAGAAGCTGCTCATGCAGTGGTAACTTCAACAAAATATTTTAAACTGGCCGAAAGCCTGGGTGGGGTGAAAAGCCTGCTTTGTCATCCTTCGCAAATGACCCACAAATCAGTTCCCCGTGAAAAGCGGCTGGCTTCGGGCATTAATGATTCGCTGATCCGCCTTTCGTGTGGTATTGAGGATGCCGGTGATCTTATCCATGACCTGGAACAAGCCCTGCAAAAAATAAAAGGATGATGGTTACAGGTTTTGAAGTGAAAGGATTGGGGATTGCGCCTGCTGACGCAGTCAGGCAGGGGTCTCCGGTCTTTCAACTTCCAACCATCACAAACAATCAAAAATTAAACTAATTATATCATGACTTACGACAAAAAACTAATTATTGGACTCTTTGGCTTCGGTGTGGTAGGCGAGGGGATTTACCGCGTATTGAAGCAAACGCCCACACTGCAGGCAGAAATTAAACGGATTTGTATCAAACATCCGGAGAAAAAACGAAATGCACCTGCCGAACTGTTTACTACGGATGCGGATGAACTGCTGAACGATCCCGAAATTAACGTGGTAGTTGAACTTATTGATGATGCTGAAGCTGCATGGCATATAGTTTCAACATCGCTGGGCAGCGGGAAAGCCGTAGTAAGTGCCAACAAGAAGATGATTGCAGCGCATATAGCTGAATTGCTTAAACTTCAGGAAGAGAATAAGACATCCTTCCTTTACGAAGCGGCTGTTTGTGGCAGTATCCCCGTAATCCGGAACCTGGAAGAGTATTACGACAATGATATGCTCAACTCTGTAACCGGAATCATAAACGGGAGCACCAATTACATTTTAACCCGCATGAATGAGGACGGGATGGCCTATGGTGATGCCTTGAAACTGGCCCAGGAACTTGGTTTTGCCGAAAGTGATCCTACACTGGATGTTCAGGGTACTGATGCTGCCAACAAGCTTACTATTATTCTCAATCATGCCTATGGAATTATTTCAGCACCTGACGATATACTTTGCAAGGGGATAACGCAACTGCATCCGGCCGACAGCGTTTATGCACGCGAAAAAGGTTACAGTATTAAACTGGTGGCGCGTGCCCGGCGTGTAAATCATACCGATGTGGCTGCCTATGTTTTGCCCACTTTTGTCGGGCCCAGGAGCCAGCTTTTCAATGTAAGGTTCGAGTTTAACGGCGTGATTATCGGCACCAGGCTGGCCGACGAACAGTTTATTTATGGTAAAGGCGCCGGGCGGTATCCAACCTCATCGGCAGTGCTGAGCGACATTGCCGCGTTAAGGTATGGTTACAAATACGAATACAAAAAGTTACACACGGGTGTAGATTACCAGGTATCAGATGATCATGTGCTCAGGGTGTATGTAAGCTGCGAAAATATGGCGGATATCGACAGGCTCGATTTTGTTTCTATTGATGAAACCTTTATCAGTCAGACCCGTAAATACATAACCGGCTCTATCAGTTTCAGCAAACTCAGGAATGCCGCATGGCTCAATAACCCGGCCAATTCAGTTATTGTTTTCGAAGATCCGGGCGTAACCGGCAATCCCGAATTGGAAGAACTTGTGTAGGTTATTGCCAGGCTGTAATTTGGCTGATGGATGTTTTTGTTCAGCTAAGGGTGGTGAACATAACCGCAGGGATTTGACAAAATATTCGGATATTTGCCAAAAAAAATCTCATGAATGTTAAGATTTCGGCGGTAGTAATCACTTTCAACGAGGAAAGAAATATTGTTCATTGCCTTAAATCGCTCGAAGGTATTGTTGATGAGATAGTTGTTGTGGATTCGTTTTCGACCGATCAGACAGAGAGTTTGTGTAAGCCATTCGGGGTTCGTTTTTTGACGCATAAGTTCGAAGGGCATATACAACAAAAAGCCTGGGCTGCGGCACAGGCATCATCAGATTATATCCTTTCGCTGGATGCCGACGAAGTGCTTTCTGAAGAACTACGCAAGTCCATTTTAATCGTTAAAAACAACTGGGTGGCTGATGGCTATTCTTTTAACCGGTTAACCAATTATATGGGGAAATGGATCAGGCATAGCGGGTGGTATCCCGATGTTAAACTGCGCCTGTGGGACCGGAGAAAAGGTAATTGGGGTGGAATAAATCCGCATGATAAAGTAATGATGCTGGCAGGAACCAGGGTTGAGAAATTAAAAGGCGACCTGCTGCATTTTTCGTATTATTCGTTCAAACAACACCTGAACCAGATAAACGGGTTTACTGAAATTGCCGCCAGGGAAGGTCTTTCGCAAGGGAAGAATACAAATATGATGGTGATTATTTTAAAATCCCTCTGGAAGTTTAAAAGGGATTATATTTTTAAACTTGGTTTCCTTGATGGTACTGCCGGATTCCTGGTTTGCTATTTTTCAGCCCATGCAACTTTTGTGAAATATTTAAAAATGAGAGAATTAAAAAAGGCCGGCATTTAATACCGGCCTTTTTTTATAATTTTTAATTACGACTTTTTACCAGGATATTTCTGCTTTTTCATTTGCTTTCAGCCCGTTGATCACTAACACTTTCTGGGTCATTTCGGGGCTGTCGAGGTAAACTGCATCTTTCCTGAAAACGGCATTAAACAGGTCGATAGTTGCTTCGGCTGCCTGAACCGCTTTCCCATTTGCTTTCAGCTGGCTTACAACAGGCTCGAAACCATGCAGCACCAGGCTGATGGTTTTAAATTTACTGTTGTATTTTTCTGCTACCAGCGGCTCAATTATGATTTTCTTTTCGCCGGAAACAAAGCTCATTTTCGATTCGAGGAATGCACCTTTTTCATAATCATAAGTCAGCCCATCGTCTTCGTAATAATGGTAAACAGACGATTCTTTCCCAAAGTAAACATGCAGAAACAATGTATCCGAAGGTTTTTCGGAAGTACTCTGCACGATGGTCTGCATGGGGATAAAACTTCCGCCTTTAACAAAAACGGGTAATTTCTCCAGCGGGCATTCAGTCATAATCTCCTGTTTTCCATCGTACTGCTTCCCGTTAAAGAAGTCGAACCAGTTACCCTGAGGCAGGTACACTTTCGTTATTTCTTTGCTGCTTTCAACCGGGGCTACCATGATGGAG
>CALCJE010000235.1 GCA_937965665.1 uncultured Bacteroidales bacterium | reverse complement strand
ATGTCTTTATCGGCAGTTCCCTGGTTTCCGGCATATTTTTCATGCTGATTTATATTGCCGGTGTAAATGACCTTACCACCATTTACATTTTCAATATCATAGCTAAAATGGCATATGCCCCGGCTGTTCCTTTGCTCTGGACCATGATTGCCGATTCAGCCGATTACGGCGAATGGACAACAGGGCGCCGGGCAACAGGACTATATTTTTCTGCAGCTGTATTTGCGCAGAAAGCAGGCTGGGGAATTGGCGCTGCCATAGCAGGCTGGATTTTGGCTATTTCCGGTTTTGTAGCCAATGCGGTTCAGAATACTACTTCCATCACGGGCATAAAATTGCTGGTTTCAGTAATTCCGGGTGTTTTATACATGTCGTGCGCGTTGTTCATGATCTTTTACAAGATTGATTCCAAAACTACTACTTTAATGAAACAAGACCTTGATGCACGACGGGCCGGGCAATCCTAAAAATCAAAACCCCGACTTAATGAAAGAAACGTAATGTAACTATTGATAAAAAGAAACCATAATTAACCTTCTTTATGAACAAGAATCAAAATGTACTGAAATTGCTTGTATTACTGTTTTTAGGCCTGCTTTTATCTTCTACGGATATGAAGGCTCAGGGCTTAAAAGCAAGTGGAAAAAAAATTGTTGACGATAAGGGCAACGAGATAATTTTAAGAGGTATGGGCCTGGGCGGCTGGATGTTGCAGGAACCCTATATGTTGGATATGAGTGGCTTTGCCGGAACCCAATGGCAGATCAGAGAAAAAATTGAGACCTTAATTGGTACTATCAATACCGAAGCTTTTTATGATAAATGGCGTGCCAACCATTGTACCCGTCGTGATATTGACTCACTGGCATCGTGGGGATTTAACTCCGTAAGATTACCAATGCATTATAATTTGTTTACCTTACCTGTTGATGATGAACCTGTTGATGGCGAAAATACCTGGCTCGAAAAAGGATTTGCCATGACAGATAGCCTTATTAACTGGTGTAAGGCAAACCACATGTACGTCATTCTCGATCTGCATGCTGCTCCCGGCGGGCAGGGTAAAGATGCAGCCATCAGCGATGCTAACCCGGCAAAACCTACCCTCTGGGAAAGTACAGCCAACAGGTTGAAAACCATTGCACTCTGGCGAAAACTGGCCGAACGCTATGCCGACGAACCCTGGGTTGGTGCCTATGACCTGATTAACGAGCCCAACTGGAGTTTTACTGCCGGTGGCAACCAGAATGGGTGTTCCGAAAATCAGAATGCACCCCTGCGCCAGATGTATATCGATTTAACCAATGCCATACGCCAGGTCGATACTAAACATATGCTCATCATTGAAGGAAATTGCTGGGGAAACAATTACAATGGTATTTTCCCTTTGTGGGATAACAATATGGCCCTGAGTTTTCATAAATACTGGTCGAACAACGACCAGGGCTCAATTGCCGGTATTGTGGGTTTGCGTAACACGTATAATGTACCCATCTGGTTGGGCGAATCGGGCGAAAATTCGAATGGATGGTTTACAGAGGCCATACAACTGGTTGAAAAAAACGGGATTGGATGGGCCTGGTGGCCGATGAAAAAAATAGGATCGGTTGTAAACCCGCTCACCATAGTGAAAACTAACGATTACCAGGTTTTGCTGAATTACTGGAACAATGGCGGAACCGCACCATCTGTAAGTTTTGCTGTAAATGCCATGATGCAAATGGCTGAAAATCTGAAAATTAAGAATTGTGTTTACCACAAAGATGTTATCGATGCCATGTTCCGCCAGGTGAAGGATTCAGTGACTGCACCTTTTGCAAACCATCAAATCCCGGGTGTTATCCATGCTTCCGACTTCGATCTCGGGCGACCGGGTATTGCATATTCCGATACCGATTCATACGATTACCATGTGAGCAGCGGAACTTATACCGCCTGGAATTCAGGCTGGATGTATCGTAACGATGGGGTCGATATTGCTGATACAAAGGACCCGGATCCGTCTTCGAACGGCTATTATGTTGGATGGACTGCTGATAATGAATGGATGCTGTATACCGCAAAAGTGGATTCGACAGCAGCTTACGCGGTAAATTTCCGATATGCCAGTTTAAATGCGGGTTCAAAAATCAGGTTGCAGGTAAACGGCGCTGATGTTTCTTCTGCCATTACTTTAGCGGCCACCGGTGGTTATCAAAACTGGTCGACATATACGCTGAATGATATTATCCTGAACAAAGGGACCCAAAAAATAAAGGTGTTATTCGACAAAGGAGGAGCAAATTTCGGTTACCTGGGTTTCACACTTCAAAAAAAAACTGAAGACGTTTCATTAATCGGCCTTTCAGCTCAAACCTTCGGTGAAACTGAGCTTATTTACCTGAATTGTAACAAATTTATTACTGAGTCAACGCTCGAATCGACAGGTTTTACGTGCCTGGTAAATGGCAATGGCGTGAGCATCAGCAGTATAAAGCTAAACCCGGATAACAAGTCGCAGGTAATCATTGGATTAAGTCAGCACATCGCGGATATTGACGAAATAAAGCTCAGCTATGCCAACGGTAAAGTAAGTGCTTTTGATGGTACTTTACTTCAAAGTTTCACCAATCTTGCAGTTAAAAACAACCTCCCGGTTTTTACAAAAGTTCCGGGTAAAATAGAAGCTGAAGCTTTTTCATTTAACCAGGGGCTTGCTGTCGAGAAAACAACTGATGTGGGTGGTGGGTCAAATATTGGATACACAAATACAGGCGATTACCTCGATTACAGGGTTCGTGTATTGAAGACGGCCAAATATTTATTGGAGATGCGCATTGCCTGTTTTAATGCTGCCGGCAAGGTCGAAATACAGCAGATAAGTTCTTCAGGAACGATATTAAATACGGCACAACTGAATATACCGGTTACAGGTGGCTGGCAGGTATGGCAAACTGTTAACACAAATATGACACTCACCGAAGGGGTGTGCACCTTACGGATAAAGATACTTCAGCCTGAATTTAATATCAACTGGTTTAGTTTTACCGATGCATTTGTAGGGATAGATGAGAAGGAAAGTCAGGTTTTCAGCCTATATCCCAACCCCGCCTGCGATCAGTTATCCATCCTGGTTCCTGGTTTTGCCGGTGAGAAAAAAATATTTACCTTCATCTCGGCAAACGGTGTCCGAGTTAAGAAAATAGAGGCCTCTGATAACGAGGAATCAAAACGGGTTTATATAGGTGATTTACCCCGGGGACTTTATGTGGTCGAATTGATGATGAATAACAGGGTTTCGCATCGCAAACTTGTGATTTATTAACCTAAAAATTTCAGGCATATTTATCCTGGTCTATCACTAAAAATGGAAAGCTAAAATCATGATGAACCATAAAACATACTTTCGTCCTAGTTTCAAACAGGCAGTTATTCTAACTGGCTCTTTGATTTTAACCAGCATTGTTAATGCCGGTAATGCTGAAAATGGCAATCTTACTGCCCAAGGAAATATTCCGGCCAGCCGCGATATTTCATGCTGGATTACCAAACCCGATAAGTCGGCACTGCTCCAGAAACAGTCAGCCCTATTGCATTTTTCGACGCCTGCCCAGAACGTTCAGGCTATTGTTGTCGATGAAACCTCCCGTTTTCAGGCAATGGATGGATTTGGCGCAGCGCTGACCGGAGGAAGCGCGCAGTTGATAAATAACCTTCCTGTTGCTGATCGCGAAAAATTGCTTAAAGAATTGTTCTTACTCAAAGATAATGGAATAGGAATCAGTTATTTGAGAATCAGCATCGGGGCCTCCGACCTTGATGCCAGTGTTTTTTCGTACAACGATTTGCCCGAAGGCGAAACTGATGTTGATTTAAAACAATTCAGCATCAATCCCGATCGTAAAGACCTGATCCCGGTTCTGAAATCGATACTGAAACTGAACCCGGGCATCAAAATTATGGCTTCGCCATGGTCGGCACCGGTTTGGATGAAAAACAACCGTAAATCGGTAGGAGGGAGCCTGTTACCGGAATATTACGGGGTGTACGCAAAATACCTGGTGCGCTATATCAACGACATGAAAACCGAAGGAATTCCGATTGATGCCATAACCATTCAAAATGAGCCTTTATATGGCGGAAATAATCCGAGTATGGTGATGCAGGCTGAAGAACAGCGCGACTTCATCAGCAAACACCTGGGGCCTGCTTTTAAAAATGCCGGAATTAAAACTAAAATAGTGCTCTACGATCATAACTGCGACCGTCCCGATTATCCGACTTCAATACTTGCTGATAATGATGCAGCCCAATATGTTGACGGATCCGCATTTCATCTGTATGGGGGCGAAATCACGGCGCTGACAACAGTGCACGATGCTTATCCTGCTAAAAATGTGTATTTTACAGAGCAATGGGTTGGCGGTCCCAGTAAATTTGCTGAGGATATGAGATGGTACGTCGAAAATATCATCATCGGTGCACCACGCAATTGGAGTAAAAATGTAATTGAATGGAACCTGGCTTCGGATCCAACGTACAATCCGCATACTCCCGGTAGCTGTACGCAGTGTGAGGGGCTCATTACCATCGGCAGTAATGCTGCTGTAACACGAAATGTAGCTTATTATACCATTGCACATGCTTCTCGGTTTGTACCCATGGGTTCGGTACGCATTGCCAGCAACACACTCTCAAACCTGCCGAATGTGGCTTATAAAACTCCAGATGGAAAAATTGTATTGATTGTGTTAAATACCTCAAAGCAAAGCCAGGTTTTTGAAATCGGCTTTGGAGGAAAATCTGCCCAGGCTACACTCCCGGCCGGTGCTGTCGCAACATACACCTGGTAATCAAACATTTTAAAGCATAGATTAATACAAGAATGAAATCTAAAATTATAGGCTGTACACTTCTCCTGGCATTTAGTACCATACTTTTTTCGTGCCAGAAAAACAGTGAGCCCGACATTGTTGAAATCCAGCTTCAGGATACCATTTCAATTACTGAAGGCACTTTACAGCAAAATAAACTCAGCATCCCTGTGAAACTGAACAAGGCTACTGATAAAATAGTCAGTTTTACATGGGCTACTTCCGATGTTACTACACAGGCAGGTGAAGATTTTCTGGCCGTCAGCTCGGCAGTCTTATCTGTTAACCCCGGTCAAACTACGGGGAATATTGAAATCTGGATCAATAATGATTCTCTTTTCGAACCCGATGAAACTTTCCAGGTTACGTTGAGTAATGCAAAAAATGCAGTACTAAAAACAAACCGGGTTACTGTAACCATCAAAAACGACGATGTTTTTAATCCAAACCCGGTTGTAACAGATATTGACTGCTGGCTTACCAAACCCGATAAATCTGTTTTACTTCGGAAGCAGGATGTAGGTTTAAACTTTTCGGCAACTCCAAACCAGTACCCCACCGTTCAAGTTGATACCACCACAACCTACCAGCGAATGGATGGCTTTGGCTTTGCCATGACAGGGGGTAGTGCATACCTGATCAATAATCTTACAGCAGGTACACGCAACACCTTACTGAACGAATTATTTGCAAACGACCAAACCTCGATTGGCGTAAGTTACCTGAGGGTAAGTATAGGTGCGTCGGATCTGAGTTCTACAGTGTTTTCGTATGATGATCTACCATCCGGACAAACAGATATCAACCTGGATCATTTTGATCTTGGACCAGATAAAGTTGATCTTGTCCCGGTTTTAAAATCGGTGCTTCAAATCAATCCGGGCATTAAAATCCTGGGTTCGCCATGGTCGGCACCCGTGTGGATGAAAAACAACAAAAGCGCTACCGGGGGCAGCCTGTTGCCTGAATACTACGATGTATATGCCCGCTACCTGGTACGTTATGTTAAAGAAATGAACGCTTTAGGTATAAACATCGATGCCATAACCATACAGAACGAACCCCTGAATCCGTACAATACCCCAAGTATGGTTATGAGTGCTGACGAGCAGCGCGATTTTATCAAAAACTACCTCGGACCTGCTTTTCAATCGGCCGGCTTAAACACAAAAATCATAGTCTACGACCACAATTGCGATCATCCTGAATATGCAACTTCCATACTTTCCGATGCCGATGCGTATAAATATGTCGATGGTTCGGCATTTCACCTGTATGCCGGCGATATTTCAGCTCTTTCGACGGTTCACAATGCGTACCCGGCTAAGAATGTGTATTTTACCGAGCAATGGGTAGGCGGTCCCAGTGATTTTGCCGGTAATATCAAATGGCATCTTCAGAACCTGATCATCGGGGCCACCCGCAACTGGAGTAAAAATGTACTTGAATGGAACCTGGCATCAGATCCATCGTACAATCCGCATACCAATGGAGGCTGTACAACCTGCGAAGGTGCGCTCACTATTACTGCCGGTTATACCCGGAATGTCTCATACTACATTGTTGCGCATGCTTCTAAATTTGTTCCGGCCGGTTCGGTAAGGATTGCTTCAAATTTGCTAACTAACCTGCCCAACGTGGCTTTCAGAACTCCCGAAGGAAAGAAAGTACTCATCGTTCTGAATAACAGTGATGTGTCGCAAACATTTAACATCGGATTTAAAGGCAAAAAAGCACCGGCTACGTTGACTGCTGGTGCCGTTGCAACCTATGTTTGGTAAATTTGCGATTGTAAACTTTAGTTAATGATTTGGCTGTATGATTTTATACCTGAACCATTCAAAACTTGCAATAAATCAGCCGCGAATTGATGGATTTGACCAAAAGTGACACCTGAAATATTTCTGCGAATTAATAATTAAAATCTAAATTCCAATAAAAATGAAAAATCTGTTTCTATTATCTGGCCTGAGTTTAATGCTGGCATTAACTGTCGGTACAGCCGGTGCACAAAAAACTGTCCCCGCAAAAGGGAAGAAGGTTATTGTTTACACAACAGCCGATAATACACAGTTGCGTATAACAGCTTCTGATACAGTTGGTTTCAAGCCATTCGGCCAGCCACTGGAAACCCAACCGTGTATATTTGTTGACCCTTCGCACAAATTCCAGACCCTTGTAGGTATTGGTGGCGCCATTACCGATGCTTCTGCCGAAACATTCGCCAAACTCAGCAAGGATAAACAGAAGGAAATTATTCAGAAGTATTACGATCCGAAAAATGGCATTGGATACTCTTTAGCTCGAACCAATATTCATAGCTGCGATTTTTCGAGCGGGAGTTATACTTATGTCGACGAAAATGATGCAGCGCTCAAATCATTCAGCGTTGCTCACGACAAGCAATACCGGATTCCCATGATTAAACAGGCCATTGCAGAGGCTGGCGGGAAACTTACACTTTTTGCAAGTCCCTGGAGCCCGCCCGCCTGGATGAAAGACAACAATAGTATGCTTAAAGGGGGAAAACTATTGCCGAAATACTACCAGAGCTGGGCAAACTATTATGTAAAATTTGTGAAAGCTTACGAAGCTGAAGGAATTCCTGTTTGGGGGCTCTCCGTTCAGAATGAGCCCATGGCCATTCAAACCTGGGAGTCGTGCGTTTTTACAGCCGATGATGAGCGGGATTTCATAAAGAAATACCTGGGGCCTACTTTGCAGAAATCAGGAATGGCATCCAAAAAGCTTATTGCCTGGGATCATAACCGCGACCTGATGTATCAGCGCGCAAGTACCATTCTTTCGGATCCCGAAGCCGCTAAGTACGTTTGGGGAATTGGATTCCACTGGTACGAAAGCTGGACCGGCGGTGGAAATATTTACGACAATGTGCGTCGCGTTTACGAAAGTTTTCCAGGCAAAAACCTGATTTTTACCGAAGGCTGTGCCGAAAGTTTTAAGTTCGCTGACATCAATAGCTGGAAATGGGGCGAAAAATATGGTACTTCAATAATTAACGATTTTAACAATGGAACCGTGGCCTGGACTGACTGGAACATCCTGCTCGACGAAACCGGCGGACCTAACCATGTCGGAAATTTCTGCTTTGCCCCGGTACATGCCGATACCAAAACTGGCGAACTGTACTATTTGAGTTCATATTATTATATCGGGCACTTCTCCAAATTTATCCGTCCGGGAGCTAAAAGGATTGTAAGCAGCGCAAGCCGCGGGCAGTTTTTAACAACGGCTTTTGTAAACCCTGATGGAAAAATTGCCGTAGTGGTAATGAACCAGAGTAACGACAAAATTCCTTATCGCCTCTGGATTGCAGGGCAAGCCGCCGAAATCACCAGCTTGCCACATTCCATTCAAACTTTGGTAATTGAATAATTAATTCCCGGCATGGGTTGCCGGCGAATTTCTCAAAAAGAATCTGAAATAGCCCGGGAGTTTCCCAGGCTATTTCAGTAAACCTGTTACTGAATTACCTCTTTCTTCATGATTCCCGAACCCCACAGGTTGGATAGTAAAATTTTTAAAAGCCATTTATCGCTGAAAGTATTTTTATGCTTTGGCTGGCTTACTTTTGCCAATGCTTACACTTCGATAGCCAATTTCATGGAGTTAAATAATACCACAACTGTTCCATTTACAACATGTAATAATCTGTTGCAGCCCTGCTTTTATTTGACTTCAGGATACTATGACTGTGAATGTGGCGTAAGCATCAAACTAACCGAACCCGATTCGGGAGGTTTCCTTCACACGACCGCTTTCGCTGGAAGGGAAATAAAGGAACCTAATACCAGTGCAACTCATCCATCTTTATTTTCGATACAAGCCAATTGCATTCCTGGCTTTATTATTAATAATGACACTTCTGTTTGCCGGGGAAGCATATTGGAGCTGCATAGCCGGCAAGCGCTCACTTACTCCTGGTCAACATCCGGCAACCTGAATAATATGCAGATACAGAATCCTTACAGTATCATCGACACCTCTGCAACGTTTTATCTCACAACCACTGATTTTACACAGAATTTAATTGCTAATCCCGATTTTGAGCTCGGAAATACCGGTTTTTTTACTGATTATACTTACTGCAACGGTGATAATTGTCTTTGGCCTATGGGCGATTATGGTTACACTGTTGGTGCTGATGCGTCATATTTCCTCCGGACATATTTTTCAGGTCACGATCATACCAGCGGAGCAGGCAATTTTTTGATGATTAACGGGGGGCGGCCATCGCTTAAAGTATGGTCGCAAACAGTTGCCGTGAAACCCGCTACCGAATACACCTTTGTTGTGTGGATGTG
>CALCJE010000234.1 GCA_937965665.1 uncultured Bacteroidales bacterium | reverse complement strand
ACCACCGAGATCTACACTCTTTCCCTACACGACGCTCTTCCGATCTATCCAGAATCTTAAAATCCCGCTATAACCTGTTGATTAAGTATACTTTATAAATAGTGGCATGCTGATTGCTTAGTTGTGAATCAATTAACAATAAAGATTAACCCAGATTAATCCTACAGATGCGCACACTAAAGGCAAACAGAAGCATTCCTTTTCCCGACAAGGCTCAACAAAAACCACACAAAATCCGGATATGCCTTGGGAGTTCTTGTTTCTCGAAAGGCAAACAAAGCAACCTGGAATATATTGAGCAATTCCTGAAACAACATGATATTACCGAGACAGTGGATTTTGCAGGCCACCTGTGTATTGAAAAATGCAGTAGCGGTCCGAATATTGAAATTGATGGCATCATGTACCATGAAGTGGATCCTGAAAAGCTGGAAGGCATACTGAATACTGTTTTCAAACAAGCATAAACCACTGTAATAAAAGCTGCCCATGAACTGCCTTCAGCCCATATACACCGAAAAAAACGATTGCCAGGATTGTTACAAATGCCTGCGCCAATGTCCTGTAAAGGCCATAAAAATTGAAGGCGGGAGTGCCTCCATTATTCCGGGGCAATGTATTTATTGCGGACACTGTGTATTGGTTTGCCCTGTGGAAGCAAAAAAGGTGCGCAACGATATGCCCCGGCTTTCAGAATTTCGCAATTCAGGGGCTAAGGTTGTGGTGAGCCTGGCACCTTCGTGGGTAAGCGAATTCCCGGGTATGACACCGGGGCAGTTATCGGTAATATTTTCGAAGCTTGGTTTTTATGGCGTTTCAGAAACAGCGCTGGGCGCTGAAGTTGTATCGCGGCAAACTGCCAAATGGATTTCGGAGCAAAAGAGCGGTGTATATATTTCGTCCTGTTGTCCGTCGGTGGTACAACTGGTGTGCAGGCATTATCCGGAGTTAAAACAAAACCTGGTTCCTGTTCTTTCGCCCATGCAGGCGCACGGTCAGATGCTGCGCGAAATTTTCGGGCAGGATATACATGTGGTCTTCTTTGGTCCGTGTATCGCAAAAAAAACCGAAACCGGACCTGCCAATGTGGACCTTGCGCTTACTTTCAATGACCTGAAGTCAATGCTGAACCATGAACTGCCTGGGTGGGAAAAAACCATAGCCGTTCCCGGAAAAGCATTTATCCCTTATCCCGCTGGCAAAGGAAACTACTTCCCCGTTGATGGGGGCATGATTGCCAACCTGAAATCGAAAGCTGAAGTAACGGAATTATCCTATATGTCGTTTTCGGGAATCAGCCAGATAAAAGATGTACTAGCCGATATAAAAGACTGGACTACAACTGACAAAATTTTCCTCGAATTACTGGTTTGCGAAGGTGGATGCATCAAAGGTCCCGGCACGATAAGCAGTGCCTCCGCTGCATATAAACGGCAAATGGTGCTGGCTACCACCCGAAACCTGAAACCACAAAAACAGCCTGCCATCATTACAGGTGAAGTTGCAGCCTGTTTCGAGGAGATTACCATCAGCGATAAAAAGTATGCCAGCGACGACGAAATAACCAGTGCATTGCATGCCGCAGGAAAATTTAACCCGGCTGACGAATTAAACTGCAGTGCCTGTGGCTACGACAGTTGCAGGGATTTTGCCCATGCCATGGTGGAAGGTAAAGCCGAACGCATGATGTGTGCCTCTTACACCCGGCAGGTGGCGCAAGGCAAAGCATCGGTTCTGTTGAAAAAAATACCATACGGCGTAGTGATAGCCGATGAAAACCTACGGATCATTGATTCGAATAAGAAGTTTGCCGAAATA
>CALCJE010000233.1 GCA_937965665.1 uncultured Bacteroidales bacterium | reverse complement strand
AAAAAAGCGCTACTCGATCTTAAAGCGAAAAATGCGCTCAAAGGACTGGTGCTCGACTTACGCGATAATGGCGGCGGGCTGTTGAACGAAGCGGTAAATATTGTGAATCTTTTCGTAAAGAAAAACGAACTCGTTGTTTCGACCAAAGGGAAACAAAAAGATAAAAACCGCAGCTATCAGACCACCATGGATCCGGTAGATGTTGATGTGCCGCTAACAGTGCTGGTGAATGGGAACAGTGCTTCAGCTTCCGAAATTGTTGCCGGAGCATTGCAGGACCTCGATCGTGCTGTAATAGTAGGCCGCCGCACTTTTGGTAAAGGGCTGGTACAAAATGTTTTCCCGTTGAGCTACAATACACAGGTGAAGATAACAGTAGCCAAATATTATATCCCAAGCGGTCGCTGCATACAGGAAATTGATTATGCGCATAAAAATGCAGCCGGAGCCAACAGCACCATTCCCGATTCGCTGATCACTGCATATAAAACCCTTCACGGCCGTACAGTATACGATGGTAAAGGAATTTCACCCGATGTCACCACCGACACTTCGAAATTAAGCACAGTATCATATAACCTGATTACCAAATACATACTTTTCGATTATGCAACGCGGTATGCGGCAACCCATCCGACCATTGCCCCGGCAGCCACATTCAAAATCGGTGATGATGAATACAACGATTTTGTGGCTTTCACCGAAAAAAAAGGATTTGAAGTGAAGACTGCGGCCGAAAGAGAACTCGAATCCGTAAAAAAAGCAGCTGTTTACGAAAACTGCTGGGACGATATGAAATCCCAATACGATGCAATGCTCAACACTATCGTTCAGCATAAGAAAAAAGACTTATTCGAAAATAAGAAAGAAATCAGCGATTACCTTGAACAGGAAATTGTAAGCCGGTATTATTACCAGAAAGGCCGCATTGAAATTACCCTCGACCGCGATCCCGAACTTAAAAGTGCCGTAAATGTATTGAATGATGCCAATACATATACTTCTATTCTCAATGGCACGCTTACAAAAGCTGAGAGACAATCGAAACCAGTTAAAACCCAGAACTAAGCCTGAAGCATGCAGTTTTTTACAGGGGACGCCAGAATAAACACACGGTACACAACCATGTACTATGTGTCCCTGGCACTGCTGGTTGCCTCACTGCCTTTGTCGAAGTTTACCATGAGCATTTTCCAGTTTACCACGCTCATTTTCTGGTTCTGGCATGGTGTTGATATCACTTTCCTGCAAAAATATCCCTCACGAAGCTTACTAAACCCAGCCCGGGTGTTGGCTTTAGTGGCAGAGACTTTAGTTCAGATCAGCATAGCTTTTGCACAAAAGCTAACACGGTTTTTTAGAAATAAGCCGGCATTGATTATTACATCCCTGCTACTGCTTCATGTTTTAGGGCTTATTTATACCACCGATTTCGGGTACGCGCTCAAAGACCTCAGGACCAAACTCCCCATTCTTATACTTCCGCTTTTCCTGGCTACCGGCCCCCGATTGAGTACAGACACATTTTACCGTATACTGGTACTCTTTACTGCCGCGGTAGTTGCCGGAAGTATTTACAGGCTTATTCTATACATCAACACACCTGTAGCCGACAGCCGGGATGTGGAAGTTCATACTTCACATATCAGGTATAGCCTCAACGCTGTATTTGCCATATTTATACTCTTATTTTTCGCATTTAAACATGATAAACTAACAGCAGCTTTGCGTGTTACTGCAATTATCGCAGCAACCTGGCTGGCTGTATTCATGGTATATATGAATTATACAACCGGTGTATTTCTTATGGCGATTATAGGCTTAATCATGTTGATTTTTTACACGCTCAGGATCAAAAAAGCCAGCTGGAAAATGGCCGCACTCTCGGCCATCGTCATTGCTTTACTTCTCCCGTTACTTTATGTATTTTCGGTTTCGTACCGCTACCTGCATACCCCTGAAGTTGATTTCGCTACACTTGATAAATATACCCCGGCAGGGAACTCCTATTACCACGATACGCTTAATTTCAAATCAAAAAACGGGCAGTGGATAGGTTTGTATATCTGTGATAAAGAATTGCGGCAGGCGTGGGCACAACGAAGCAAATTGCCTATCGATGGGCTGGATAAAAACAAACAGGTTATTCGCGCTACCCTGATTACTTACCTGGCATCGAAGGAGCTCAGAAAAGATGCCGGAGGTGTGAATCGCTTATCGGAAGAAGATATACGAAACATCGAAAACGGGATAAACAGGTTTGACTATAAGAAATTACCCGGAATACAGTCGCAGGTTGAAGATTTTATTGCCGGCTACCAGCACTATGTAAGGAACCACGATCCAAATGCAGGTTCAATGATACAGCGGTTCGAGTACTGGCGCACATCGCTTTTGCTTATCAGGCAGCACCCGGTTTTTGGAGTAGGCACCGGCGACCCACCGCAGGCTTTCGAGGAACAATACAATAAAATGAACAGTAACCTGGCGCCGCAATTCAGGCTCAGGTCACATAACCAGTACCTCTCCATTACAGTAGCACTTGGTATTTTCGGGTTGTTATGGTTCCTGGCCGTGATGGTATATCCCGGGATTAAAACAGGGAACTTTAATAATTACTTTTACGTAATTTTCTGGCTGATTATGATGATATCCATGTTTACAGAAGATACCATCGAAAACCAGGAAGGTGTAACATTCTATGCCCTTTTCACCGCAATGATGCTTTTGGGAAGAGATCAAACTAAAACCAATGAGCTATTATGCAATTGATTTAAAGCATTTTAATAAATACAGTGAATAGTTTACTGAAAATTTAACGAATACCCAACCCATGTAAGTGATCTTTTTAGAACTGATTCGTATAAAACTACACAATTTTAAATTACATTTATGCCCAATTTCACCATCTCATGACTACACATACTTTTACTATTGCATATAATGAAGTTGCGGGTGAAGCGCAACTTTCGGCCAGCGACAGGAAATTACTTAACGAAGCCTGGCTTGCATGCGATTCGGCATATGCGCCATATTCGAATTTTCATGTAGGCGCTGCCCTTGAACTGGCAAACGGGTTGATATTTAAGGGCAACAACCAGGAAAACGCCGCCTATCCTTCGGGGATTTGTGCTGAAAGGGTTGCAGTTTTTTCAGCCTCTTCACAGTATCCCGGTGTTGCGATCAGGAGCATTGCGGTGGTAGCTAAAACAGATGTTTTTAAACTGGTTAACCCCGTTACTCCATGTGGTGCATGCCGGCAAGTGATTGCCGAATATGAAATGCTGGCAGGACAGCCCATCCGGATTATACTACAGGGAAATTCCGAGAAAATCTGGATACTCGAGGGCATTTCAAACCTTCTGCCCCTCCTGTTTCATGGCGGTGAACTGAAAAAATAACCGTTTACCGGATTACAGGCTTCGGGATTTATCACGTCAGTACTTCCCGAATATTTGCTTTTACAGTCAATACCCCGATTCCAGCATCGGCATATCGTGCAATGGTTCAAACAAATCGGAACTGTTAAACTTCAAAACATTTTAAAAACCTCATAACCCACGCTTTATGAAAAAGATTTTGCTCCTCAGCCTGATTTTCGTTACACTCCTTTCGATGAAAGATGATAAACCCGCTTATCGTTTATTCAGGCAGGACGGCAGGAATGCAACATACCGTGAGTTGATTAAAGAAGCCAGCGGGGCTGATATTGTATTCTTTGGCGAATTGCACGACAACCCGATATGCCACTGGCTTGAATACGAGATAACAGCTGATTTATTTGCTGCCAAACGATCGAACCTGGTATTAGGCGCCGAAATGTTTGAAGCTGATAACCAGCTGATTGTTGACGAATACCTGGCGGGGCTGGTAAAGGAAAAGGATTTCGAAGCCCAGGCCCGGCTTTGGCCGAATTACAAAACCGATTACAAACGGTTGCTCAACTTTGCCCGCGACAGCAGCCTGCGGTTTATCGCCACTAATATTCCGCGCCGGTATGCTGCCATGGTTAACAAGAGCGGGTTCGAGGTACTCAGTACCCTTGAAAAGGAGGCACAGGCCTTTATGGCGCCGCTGCCTATAAAATACGACTCAACGCTGGCTTGTTACGCTGATATGGCTAAGGCCATGGGTGGGGGCCCATCGCACGTAACCAGCAATATTACCAAGGCCCAGGCTATGAAAGATGCAACCATGGCGTATTTTATCCTTGCAAATTTCACAAAAGGGAAAACATTCCTGCATTATAACGGCAGCTACCATAGTGACAGGTTTCAAAGCATTATCTGGTACTTGAAACAGGCAAATCCCGACTTAAAAATCGTGACCATTTCGTCAGTTGAACAGGCCGACCTGGATGAGCTGAAAAAAGAATCGGAAGGTCTTGCAAATTATATCGTGGCTGTATCCGAAAGCATGTCGAAAAGCCAGTAGCCGACGATTGCCAGGTGTAAGGTGAAAGTGGTAAGATGTAAGGTGTAAGGTGTAAGGTGTAATAAAGCTGACAGTAATTTTGGTTATTACACGAATGTAAACATCAGGTTTACAAAGAAATTCCAAACGGTTACAATACCAATGGCAAACAGTTTGGAGATATAAAAATTATGGTTTCGTTTGCTGACCAGAAACCATATCACCATAGTATTCATCCCCAGGCCAATAACGGAGAAGAAAAGGAAACGGGAGTATTCAATAGCCAATTCGGGGTTATTGCTGTGGAAGGTCCACCAGCGGTTCAGGAAATAATTGCTGCTTGCTGCAAAAGTAAAACCTATGGCATTGGCCAGGTATTTCTGAATTTTTGCCTTCTCCTTACTGACCCAGGTGAACCCAAAATCGACCAAAACGCCTGTAGCACCTACAGCCCCGAACTTCAGAAATTTAACAAATACCTCCTGTGTAAAATACTGCATCATAGGTGGCAAAGATACGTAAAATCACTTTTCAGCAAAATGCAACTGCAAAATGGGTGAAATAGCTATGGCAAGCTTTCACAAATTTAACACATTCACCGTTTTAGTGACTACAATGATAGCTTTGGCCTGTGATCAGAACTGAACGATGAGTATTTGTTTTACGCCATCCCTGATAATTTCAACGCTTGCAACCTGCCCGGCTTTCAGTTTACCCAATCGGGCCATATAATCATAAATATTGGTCACAGGCTGTGCTTCGATGGAGATAATCCGATCGCCTTTTACAATACCGGCACGGTCAGCAGGGCCGCCTTTACGAACACCATCAACCCTAAGCCCGTTATTATCTGTCGAAACCATATCGGGAACTATTCCCAGGGTAACTTTCATATTACGGCCATACCTTGGGGCTTGTTTTGCACCTGCTTCGCGGAAGGTAAGTCGTTTGCCGGAAGAAAGCACATTGGCCAGGTCGTATGCCATATTGAGCACCGATACTTCACCTGCATAATCAATTTTATCGGCATCATCCGCTGGTTTGTGATAATCGTCGTGAACACCGGTAAAGAAGAAGAAAACAGGAATATTTTCGCTATAAAACGAAGCATGATCCGACGATCCGTAACCATCGGGCGAGTGGGTCACGCTGAACGGCCGGCCCTTTTCGAGCACTTTTATAAGAGAGTCGGACTCAGCAGATGTTCCTGTTCCGCCAATTACGATGGTTTTAGTTTCAGGATTCAGCCTGCCGATCATATCCATATTTATCATGGCATTTACTTTCTTAAGATCGATCGGCGACTTGCTCACAAATTCCTTGGAGCCTAATAATCCCATCTCTTCACCTGTAAAAGCCACAAATACGACACTGCGTTTCAGTTTTGCCCGGTTTGCTGCCAATTTCTGAGCCAGTTCAATAACACCGGCAGTTCCCGAAGCATTATCGTCGGCACCATTATGTATGGCAAGCACTTCGGGCGCACGCGAACCACTTCCTTCGCCACCCATACCCAGGTGATCGTAATGACCACCAATAACTATATATTCCTTTTTCAGTGTCGGGTCGGTACCTTCAATCATGGCAACCACATTCTGAACAGTTGCCCTTGTTTTCACTACATCTGCAGTAGCTGTAACAACTGGCTCAAGGTAAATGGAAACCGGTTTATGGTTTTCTTTCATCTGGGTTTCGAGTGCAGCAATGCTGTAATTCATTGAAGCCATCATTTTATCAGCCAGTGCCCTGGTGATGCTGAAAACAGGAATTCCTGCATCGGAGGGCGATTTATCGTACTGCATGTGCATGATCACATCCGTTTTTTCGATGTCGCCAGGCGAAACCAGCATTACACCGATGGCACCTTTGTCCTTAGCTGTAAGAACCTTGCCACGCTCCTGCTCATAAGGCAGGAAAGCGCTGTTGGCTTTTTCCGGTTCAGGATCGCCGCGCAGCACGATAACCCATTTGCCTTTTACATCAAGTCCTTTATAATCGTTCCATTTCAACGAATCCAGGTCAAGATTGAATCCATAACCTGCAAAAACCACGTTACCTGTAGCTACAGCAGACGATGAGAATGACAAAGGCGTGAAATCTACATTCGGAACTGCTGATACTCCCTCAAAGTTGATAGAATTATTTTTACCTTCTTTTACATCTGTTACGATTTCAAATTTCTGGTAACCGTTATCGCAGAGCAACTTAAGGCCGGCCTTGGCAAAACAATTCCTGATATAACCGGCAGCTAATGCATCTTCGGGGGTTCCGGGTTTGCGACCTTTGAGCGAATCGGAAGCCAGGTAACCAATCTGTTTCTGAAGATCATTGACAGTGATTTCGGGGTTATACTGAGCTACAAGGCTTTTCGACGAAAATACCAGTACAAGCAAGAGGAATAAAGAGGTGATACGTATCATGATGTTGTATTTACTTTTACGAATGGCAAACATATGTATTTTTATCCATTTTTTATAATCACACGGAAAACACAGCGGAATTTACTTCGAACTATAGAGGTGATCCAAACCGGAGGAACAATTTTTATACCATATATACCAGGATTAAGATTTTAATCCATTTTTATAGTTTCTGGTATTCAAACGATGGGTAACCCTTCTGAAGCCGGCGGTTGAGGAATTTATAAAAACCAATGAAACGGAATTTATATAAATATCCTTTTGTGTCGCGGATCACGTAAGTAAAATCCGACTCAACCGTATAAGTTCCTGATGTAAAATTGTACTTTTTCCAGTCGTATCCAATCCTGTCAGCCTGCCTGGTAAAATTCATTTTTTGAGCCTTTTCGAAATCAATATCAGCAAACGGAGTCACCGAATCCACTGCCACTTCCACAAATCGGCTGTTGATCAAAACACCTGTAACCAGGTAAGGATACGGATCGCCAACATCAGTAAACAACAAGGTGGTATATTGGCTGAAGAGCAGATCCCAGGAGGTATTTTCAGGCTCTGAAATATTACTTGCAGGTTTAGAAATAGAAAACAAAGCATGGTTATACCCGCTCTTTTTCGCTACGGCATACGATTTTGGATTTTTCCCATCCAAAGCAGCAATTCTGAAATAATAAGTGCCATTGGCGAGGCTGTCGATTACCAGCTGGCAAAAGCCCAATGATTCACCAAATTCATCCATTCCGCGGTCGATGACCATCAATCGGTTGGTTCCCAGGGTATCATCGCCTGAAACGGTAAACCATTTACCGATGGCCAGCGAATCAGCGCTTCCATCGGAAGGGTTAAAAATCCATTGAGCCCCGGTGGTGTCAGCCGGGCTGCCAAAAACCTGGCCTTCGAGATAGGCTGATTTCATAAAATCCGAGCTGTTCAGTATTACACGCCACCCAAGCGGGGAACACTCGAAACCAAGATCCCACGAACTTTTGAGCACGGTGCTCACCGACAGGCTGTCGTGAAGGTTGTAATATACCTGGTTTTTATAATTATCGGTAAGTGCCACGGTGTCGGTAACATAATTACCCGGCTTGTGGGGTGTAATGGCTTCGTCTTCCTTAAAACATGAAGTAAGCAGTACAACCAGTGAAATTATCGAAAGATTGAAAAAAAGTCGCAGCATCAGAATTTCTTAAAATTATAGGTAAGTTTAACAAATGCCGTCCGGCCCCAGGCTACACGCGAAGCGCCATCGGCACCGCCACTGTGCGCGCCACCGGAAACCATACCTGCCTGTACATCTTTTACATCAGTAAGATTTTTCCCTCCCACGGAAATTGAAAACATATTCTGCAGGAAATTTTTCATAATGCTTATATCCAGGTTCGAATATCCATCGATATAATCGTTTTTGAAAGTACCATCGGGAGTGAGTTGCGGAAAACGCCCGGTGTACTTATAATTTACAGAAGCCGAGGCTTTCAGCTTCTCGAAATTATAGGTAATCATGGTATTGAAGTCGGTACTGTAATGAAAGGACTTATCCGACTGATCGGCAGTATTATCGGGGAACCTACGGCCAACGTGCGAAACCCCGGCTTTAATGGTAATACGCGGGTAAAAACTTACAGTTGCATTGGCTTGGATGCCTCTTGAAATAAAACGGGATATATTCCCATAGGTGTATGTGGTTATGTCGCTTCCTTCCTGGAAAAGCCAGATCATATTATACACGTAATTGTAGAACAGTCCCAGGTCGGTATTAAGGTAGGCCTTTGAAGTTTCGCGGTTGTAACTGAAGTTCAGGTTAACATTATGCGAGTTTTCTGCTTCCAGGTCAGGATTTCCGTGCAGGTTATGGTTTATATCCACAAAATCGAGGTAAAGTTCCTTGATGGAAGGAGCCCTGAATCCGCGGGCGTAGGTTGCCCGAACCGAGGTATGTGGTGTAAACCCATACTTTATATTTACGGAATACACTACCGGCGCATTATACTTGGTGTTATAGCTGAACCTGGCGCCAGGTTGCAGTGAAATTTTTTCGATGGGATTGTATTTTATGCTGACAAACCCGGCGTAATCGCCGATTTGCTGCGAGCCGCCTTCGATACGTTGTCCTTCGTTTACTTCAAGGTTGCCATCGAAACCAACCTGGTAATTGAGTTTTTGATTCGGGTAATTACGGTTATACCAGGCACGCATCAAATAACTGCCAACCGAGGTGGTATCGCCCCCGGCAAGTTGTTTCTCGAGTATAGTCAAATCGTTTTGGTATACCTCGCGGGTACGGTTGTAAGTAGAATATGCGCCTACAAAACTGATCTGGCGGTTTGCGGAAATGGTATAAGAAGCCTCAGCTTTTGACGTCTGGCGGATAGTATGATAGTAATTGTCGATAGCGGTTTCGTAATATGGTTTTTGCAGGTCGCCTTTATCCTGCAGCATTTCGTCGAAATACTGGAACGAAATTTTTGCACGGGTTTTTGCACCCGAATACAGGTAATATGCATCGGCATTGTATTGCAGTTTAGGTTTCCACTGCATCGACCGAAGCGTGTCGTTGGTTGAATAGCCATCGAAAAAATTACGGGCCATATCCACTGAGACATTATGATTCTTTTTATGAACCGAAGCCCCTGCATTAAAATTATATACTCCTACCGATTCGAGGTAGGCATTGGCGAATGCGGTAAATGATGAGTTTTTATTTTCCTTGGTAATAATATTTACCACACCGGCTATGGCATTACTCCCATAGATAACCGACATGGGCCCTTCAATAATTTCGACATGGTCGACATTATACAGGTTAAGCTGGTTCAGGTCGATGTTCCCATTCAAGCGGCCTACCACCGGCACCCCGTCGACCAGGAATTTTACATTTTCGCCCGACAGCCCCTGCAGGCTGAGATTGGTGCCCAATACCCCGCCTTGCGACACCCGCATGTTGCTTTCGGAACTGAGCAGGTCGGTGAGGTTGGTTGCGGCTTTCAGTTCGATCTGCCGGCTATTGATAACATTGATTTTGTAGATTGATTTATCTGCTTTTTCAGGGGCATACTGGGCGGTTATTACTACTTCGTCCATATTAAGCACGGCCGGGTCGAGCAGTAAGGTTTTGGATACCGCTGGTTTTATGGTATCAACCAGGGTTTTATAACCAACAAAACTGACTGTAACCTTACTGGGTACTTTCGCCATGTTGGCCACTTTACCCGACATATCAGTAACCACAAATTTTTGTGTTGCAGTTTTGATATCTTCGAAACATACTGTTGCGTAAGGTACTGCTTCCCTGGTTTTTGCATCAATTACCGTGACAGTATACTGCTGACCGTAGATTTCGCCCACAGCCAGCAGCATTGCTATCACCCCCGTTAACCTGATAAACAAACTATTCAGCATTTCTGCATTTTTAATGGTTTTGTAAACACCCACGTCGTTCGAAAATTTAATGTGGTTTGCTGCCAGCCTGAGCTTTCGGCCAGGCCGGCAGTTTCACCATTAGCCCTACTAATCTATTAAACAAAACATTCAACAATAAGCGTTTACATATCTTTATAATGGGCTGACTTTGTTTCGGTTACCTGTTGATGTTTCACCGCCGGCCTGTAACTATGCTACCGGCCGGCAGCTAAACATCAAACCTTATATAACCTTTTAAACAAAACCCTCATTTTTAATTATTCACAACAACTTTGCGCGATACCACATTGGTTCCCGCCTGTACTTTTAACATATAAATTCCGGAAGGAAGCCCTGATACCGGGATCTGCAAGGTATTCAGATCTTCGGCCTGTAAATCGAAGCGCCTGTTCATTACGATTCGCCCGGATATATCAAGCAGTGTAACTACGGCATTTCCCGATTTGCCCGGGTTTAAAACCAGGTTCATGTTTTCGCGTACCGGGTTTGGATAAACAGCAGCGCTGAAGCCCGATTTTTCAATCTCGTCGATGCCGGTAAATGAGATCACTTCTTTTTGCAACACAATACGACCTGTGGAACTTCCTACGAATTCTTTAAATACCAGTTTATTGATTTTCCCTCCTTTATCCTGTACAAAATAAATGAGTGAATCAACTGTATGATACTTAAACTCCGAATCCAGGTATTTCCATTCCCATCCTATTGCTGAGCGCGACGAATCCATAGCTGCCGGGGCAGTCATCATGAATCCGGGGGCCACATGTTCGTACTTTTTAACTTTCACTTTGTAATTGCTCAATACGCCGGTAACCGGGTACAAAGTGCCGGCATTCGGGCTGCCCGCAGGATAGGTATACATGTATTTGGCAAAAAGGATATCCCACTGTGCTGAAGGAACAGGCTCATAATCAACTACCTGGTTGGTAGTAATTGAAAATCCAACGAAGTTCTTTGTTGAATAGGGATTGCAATCCAGCATAATGGTAGTATCATTTTTATTATCCAGCTTGGCATAACGGAATTCGTACAGGTTGTCAGTTGAATATTTACGAAGTATGGCCAGCTTGCGGAAACTACCATCGCGAAGTTTGATGATGAAGATTGAATCGCCGACTACGTCGTGGGTAACAGAATTATATTTACCCCAGCCATAATCAGGATGACCTTTCTGGTACCTGTCGAAAGCGCCGTCTTCCCAGTCGGTGGTCGAATTCACCATCAATTTCCAGGTTGAAAGACCGGCCGTATCAACATCAGCAAATCCGCTGTAAGCTGCTTTCGGGTAAGAATATAATTCAACGCCATTCAGCCCGGCTGCACTATTGTTGGCAGCGTCGTTGGTAATAATGCTGGCGCTCTGGCGCGAAGCCCTGAAAGCGATATCCCATTGCTTGCGGTTAACAGCGCCTTTGTTGCCGGCTGCCATGCTGTAATATACCTCGTTATTGTAACTTGCACCCATATAAATGGTGTCGGTAACAGGTCCTAAGGTTTGGGATTTTGCAGGCATAAAACCTGCCAAGGTGGTTGCTAGTAATGCAACAAGTGTGTAAAGTTTTGTATTCATCGTTAACGTTTAATTGAAATCGATTTAAGGTTATCATGTTGTAAATGATCATCAGGCGACTGATGCATCATAAGCCATGACATTTCAATGTATTTGATTGATTGTGATTGATTTTTTTGGTGTGTGAGAACCAGATTTTCCGAGCAAACAATTACATGACCGAAAAATGTTGATGCACAGCAAACACATAGCAAACGCTATGATTTAGCCTAAGCAGGCGACCAGAAAATCAGGCTGTTGGCGGGCCTCTGAAGGAAAAGGCCTTAATCCCCAGGTGGAGAACCGGGGTATCGGTTAAACCGATATTATTGGAAATACAGTCAAAATATACAACCTGTAAGGATTGACTGCCAGGAAATGTGAAATCGAAATGTGAACCTGAATCGATATGTTTCGAATTCCGATCTGTTTTAACAAAGGAAGCAGTGTCCTTTTCTTTGCTGCGGGTTGAAGAGCATTCAACCGGCATGAGCTGTTTGCCCCAGATGCGGTACAGGTGAAAGTTAACAAGGTTGCCCAGGTAAATCCAAATTACAGCCAAAGCCCAACTAATAAGCAGAGCTTTGCGCAGTATGTTTGTTATTTTCCTGACTTGTTCCATTTCAGATCTTAAATTCAGGATGCAAAGTTGTATATTTTTTTAAACTAAAAAACATTTCGAATGCATTATTTTTCAAAAATATACAACTTATCGCATTTGTTGATATATATCAATTCAATTCAGACTTTTTGTACTTAAATCCGATGATTTTTTCCACTCCGTTTCCTTCAAAAATTTTACCAGTTTCATTTATTCGGTAACAAATAAGACAAAACTTTAGATCAAAAAAATTGAGTAATTTCAATCCTGTAGCCGGATTAAAGACGCAATGCATTATTATTCAGCACATATAACACAATTTATTTTTCCGAATCCACTGAATCAAGGTTGACAAATTATTATCGGAATTTGTTTTTCGGATTTTCTGCTGAAAAGAAGTTTACACGGCTCAAAAAAAAACTTCCTGTAAGTAAAAAACTTTACAGGAAGCACGGCATTTTTACCGAAATGTGAAGGAATCAAAGTTTAGCTTCCTGCTTTATTTGTTTAACCCAATCTTTTATCCGCTTGTCAGTAAACTCAGCCTGTGTGTCGTCGTCGATGGCCAGGCCAACAAATTGCCCGTCTTTTTCAGCTGTTGAGTAATAAAACTTATAACCGCGGGTTGAGGTGTAACCTACAACATTTTCTTTATTCGGCAACCTGCAGAAAATAGTGCCCATTCCATCAACGAAACTTTCGGGATATATTTTCTGGTCGCCCAGTCCAAAAAGTGCAATCTTTTTTGACCCCAGGTCGGCTTCTACCAGTTTGTCAATAAATCGTTCCCAATCCGAATGCATCTCGCCAATTCCCCAGGCAGCGGTACCCAGTACCAGGAAGTCGTATTTTTAGACGTCAAGTTTAGTCGCACTGCTCACGTTGTGAACCGTAGCTTTGTCGGCACTAAACAATTCCTGAATTTTGCGGGCAACTTTTGCCGTACTGCCGTTGTCCTTCCCACCATAAAAAATACCTATTTCACTCATATCAATGTTATTAATTTTTCTTCTTAATTGCAAATCTAATGAAAATCAATGTTAAGCGTTTATTTGACAGCTAATTATTTTCTGACTAATTTTGCGCTTTGCTTTAAAAGCCCAAAATGCCAGGTCGATTCATAAAACACCTTTTTAACAGATTTGTTCTGCTGCCAGCTACAATTTCGGTGATAGTGCTCAGCATTATGGTTTGGTACGCCGGTTTCAGCATGCTTAGCCTGCTGGCGTTGTTACTGGTTTTTTGCTGTATCCTGGCTGGGGTTGTAATAGTAAATCATATAAATACCCTGCACAAAAACCTGGTGGCCATCGAAAATGGTACCCTCACAGAGATTAAATATCTAAAAAACGGTGTTTTTGCTCCTTTATACGAGGTGCTCAATATCATTGTAAAACGCATCAGGAAGCAGGAAGATGAACTGCAACGCGAAAAAATACGCCGGCTTCGGTCGGTGATCGATGGACTCGACCAGGAGCGCAACCGACTTTCGCGCGAGCTACACGATGGCATAGGGCAGTCACTTATCGCGGTGAAGCTACAGCTCGAAAATGCCGAAACTCAGAACTATTCGATGATGCGGGCCGGTATTGATGCCGCAAAAAACATGATTGACCTCACCATTGAAGATGTACGCAATGTGTGTAACGCGCTTTTACCTGCGGCATTAAATGAATTTGGAATCGTTTCCACCTTAAGGTCGCTTTGTTCGGAGTTGGGTTCACTGGCTGGCTTCGACGCAGTTTTCGAAAACTCCGGCTCTCTCGACCGCATGTCGAAAAAATCGCAGGTGTACCTTTACCGTATTGCCCAGGAGGCCCTCAATAATATAGCCAAACACGCCCGTGCAACCCAGGTAACCATGAAACTGAACCGCATCGATAATATAGTTTGCCTTGAAGTTTCAGACAACGGAAAAGGTTTTATATTTGATCCGGTGAGCTTTGCACAACGCAACGGCTTGCAGAATATGCGCGAACGCACCCAGTTGCTTCAGGGTGAATTTATTATGAATAGTAAACCAGGTAATGGAACAACTATAAAAGTTTCAATTCCTTATAATACCGGTAATGGAAAAGATCAAACTGATTTTGGTGGATGACCACCAGCTTGTACGTACAGGAATAGCAAATTTATTGTCGGGCGAACCCGGTTTCGAAATCATAGGCGAAGCCTCCGAATCCAGAGAAATGTTTGACCTGCTCAGGCAATTGCAACCTGATATCGCGGTTCTCGATATTGCACTGCCAGGCATGTCGGGCATCGAAATCACCAAAAAACTTCACAACGATTATCCGGGCATCCGCATCCTTATCCTCTCCATGCATACCTCCGAAGAGTTTATTTTTAATGCCATAAACTCCGGGGCCCGTGGTTATCTGCCCAAAAATACCTCGCGCCGGGAACTTATAGAGGCTATTTATGCCATCCACCGTGGTGAGGAATATTTTGCCGAAAGCATTTCGAATGTGATCCTGAAAAGTTATATTAAAAAAGCGAAGTCGAATTCAACCGACGACGAAAACAAGGAAGGCCTGTTATCGAAACGGGAACTGGAAGTACTCAAGCTTTTTGCCGAAGGCATGACCAACCAGGAAATTGCCGACAAGCTTTTTATCAGCATACGAACGGTTGAGTCGCATAAAAACCACATCATGGCTCGCCTGGAACTCAAAACAACAGTCGACCTGGTGAAATTTGCCATCCGCAACAACATCGTATTGCTGTAACTATTTTGCCATCATCCTGCATACTTACTGTTGATATTGTGCCGGTTTTATCCATCCGCTCCTAAATCCACAACTATGAAAAAGATCCTGTTGTTTACATTGATTTTATTGCCCGCATTGGCATTTACACAAAAAATAAATCAGAAAACCACCGACGAGAAGAAAGGGAACGAAATGCTTATCGGCTTTTGTAACCGCGATGGTTTTGCGAAAGTGAACAGCAATTTCGACTCGGCCTACAGGGCGGAATACGCTATGTATAAACCCGATGATGCTACCCTTAAACTGCTGGATGAGAAGCTGAAAGGGATTAAAGTTACCATTGTAATGGCTACCTGGTGCAGCGACAGTAAAGAGTGGGTTCCCCGTTTTTACAAAATTATGGACCAGCTCAATTTCAATTACAATAAGCTTACGCTGATCTGCGTCGACAGGACAAAAAAAGCACCCGGTACCGAAGTTGAAGCTTTAAAAGTGGACCTAGTTCCTACTTTTATTTTTTACCGCAAAAACCAGGAACTCGGCCGTATTATCGAGGTTCCGGCCGATATGATGGAGAAAGAAATGCTCAAAATTGTTTCGAAGTAAAAAGCGCCGGCCCGACCGGGAATATAAATCTATGCGAAAATACATGATATCCTGCTTACAGATTTAATCAAAACGCAGCGCCGGATATCAGCAAACAAAAATAAATGATCACACTTACCCATACCATTTCTGAAACGCAGTCGGCCATCAGGAAACAGATTTCCGAAGGCAAAACCATCGGGTTTGTCCCTACCATGGGCGCTTTGCATGAGGGCCACCTGCAACTGATCAGGCGGGCCGCCAGTGAAAACGACTTTGTAGCTGTAAGCATCTTTGTAAATCCCATACAGTTCAACAACCCCGAAGACCTGGCCAAGTATCCACGCACCCTCGAAGCCGACCTGCAAAAGCTTGCCGATACCGGTTGTTGCCTTGTTTTTGCGCCTACGGCCGAAGAAATGTACCCTGAGCCCGATACCACCATTTTTGATTTCGGGCAGCTGGATAAGGTGATGGAAGGAAAATTCAGACCCGGTCATTTTAATGGAGTTGCCATCGTGGTGAAACGGCTTTTCGAAATTGTTACACCACACAGGGCTTATTTCGGGGAAAAAGATTTTCAGCAGCTGGCCATTATCAACAGGATGGTCGAAATGTTGCAAATCCCGGTAACCATTATCCCCCACCCTATTGTGCGCGAAGCCGACGGTTTGGCTATGAGTTCGCGGAATGCCCGGCTTACGCCCGATGAACGCATGCAGGCGCCCGAAATTTACAAAGCACTTTCAGCCATCAAAGAAAACTATTCGTGGTTTATCCCTGATGGCGTTAAACAACTGGTAACGGGACAGTTGAGCGAGAATCCCGCTTTCAGGGTCGAATACGTTTCCATTGTTGACACCCAAACACTGCAACCTTTTGCCGACTGGATGGATGCGGAGCATGCCGTGGTATGTGTTGCTGTTTACCTGGGTGCAGTAAGGCTTATTGACAATATAGTGCTGTACTGAAGCCAACGGAATTCGTGTTAAAAATTCCCAACAAAACACCTTCGGAAGGAGTTGTAAGATTATTTTGTAATTTTGCAGCGCTATGATAATTGAAGTGTTAAAATCGAAAATACACAGGGCCACCATTACCCAGGCAAACCTGAA
Organism: uncultured Bacteroidales bacterium; assembly: GCA_937965665.1. Taxonomy (GTDB): domain Bacteria; phylum Bacteroidota; class Bacteroidia; order Bacteroidales; family UBA4417; genus UBA4417. The sequence continues at coordinate 7,173 of CALCJE010000233.1, read as the reverse complement.
TTATATTGGCTCTATTTCCATCGATGAAGATCTGATGGATGCCGCCAACCTCATCGAATTTGAAAAGGTACAGGTTGTAAACATCAATAATGGCGAACGGCTCGAAACTTACGTTATACGCGGCGAACGTGGCACAGGCGTAATCTCACTGAACGGAGCCGCTGCCCGCAAAGCCCATACCGGCGACCTGGTTATTATTGCTTCGTATGCCCAAATGGATTTCGAAGAAGCAAAAACCCATAAACCAGCTATCGTTTTTCCGACACCCCAGAACAAATTAAGCTAACGGCCATTGAACCCAAAACTTAAAAATGTAATCCGTTTCACGGTATTCCTGGGAATAGGAATATTTTTTATCTGGATATTTCTTCGCAACCTTACCCCCGACCAGAAAAAGGAGATCTTCAACTCCATGGGAAATGCAAATTACTGGTGGATTGCTCTAGCTATTCCCCTGGGTATTTTGAGTCATTATGCGCGTGCCATGCGCTGGAAAATGCTTATCGAAACCATGGGCTATAAACCCGGAAATACCAATATGTTTTTCGCGGTAATAACCGGGTATTTTGCCAACCTGGCCTTACCCCGCCTGGGCGAAGTAAGCCGTTGTACGGTACTGACAAAATACGAGAATGTACCTTTCAACAAATCATTCGGTACGGTTATCACCGAAAGGGCGCTCGATTTTATTATTTTCGTAATCCTGTTTTTTGTCAACCTGGCCTTGCAGGCCGAACGGCTTTCGGGATATATCGACGAAAAAATATACAAACCCCTGCAGGCCAAATTTCATATTACATACAACCTTACCGGAACCTTGACAATACTTATGGTTGTATTTGCTGTTGTCTGCACTTTGATATTTCTTATTTTCAGGAAACAAATCCTGGCAAACAAAATATACCTTAAAATCAAAGAAGTTATCCTTGGGTTTGTGGAAGGCATGAAATCGCTGATTAAAGTGCGAAACCTCTGGCTTTTTGGATTTTACACCTTTTCTATCTGGGCATTGTACCTCCTGATGGCATACATCGTATTTTTCAGTATTCCTGCCAGCAGCGGAGTAGGGCTCGATGCCGGGCTTGCCGTACTGGTGTTTGGATCGGTAGGATTTATGGTAGTACAGGGTGGCATTGGATTATACCCTGCCATAGTTGCCGAAACCCTGGTTTTATACGGTGTTGCCAGCGCACAGGGCTATGCATTGGGCTGGCTTATCTGGACCTCCCAAAATCTTACCATTGTACTGGTTGGAATAATTTCGTTAGTTTTACTTCCGTTACTTAACAACCATAAAAATGTCGAAGTTAGCGTTAATCCGTAAAAAAATATTTACCTATACCGATGCCGACTACCATCGGATGCTAAGCATCTGGCAGTTTCAGGGTAAAAAAATTGTGTTTACCAACGGCTGCTTTGATATAGTTCACCTCGGCCATATCGATTATCTTTCGAAGGCAAAAGACCTGGGTGACCTGCTGGTTATCGGTTTGAATACCGACGCATCAGTCAGCAGGCTGAAAGGTGAAAACCGTCCTATACAGGACGAAGTTTCGCGCGCCATGATACTGGCATCGATGAGTTTTGTGGATGCAGTTGTTTTTTTCGGCGAAGACACCCCTTATAATCTTATAAAAACTACCCAACCTGATATCCTGGTAAAAGGTGCCGATTATAAACCTGAAGATATTGTTGGTTATGATATTGTTACCGGTAAAGGCGGACAGGTGGTAACCATCAGTTTCCTGCCGGGATATTCAACTTCAGCTATTGAAAGTAAAATCCGGCAGCATAAAGTATAGATTTACAAGAGTATAGGTTTTCTGAGCTGAACAAGTAATGAGTTCCGGGTTCCAGGTTCCAAGTTCCGGATTCCAGATTCCAGGTTCCAAGTTCCAGGGCCGACATCAAACATCCAACTTCCCACATCCGAAATCCGAATTCCGAAATCGTAAATCGTAATTCCATTTCCCCATTTTCCCTACCTTTACACCATGGCAAAAACAAAAACTGTATTTTTCTGTCAAAGTTGCGGGGCACAATCGGCAAAGTGGATGGGGCGCTGCACCTCGTGTGGCGAGTGGAACACATTTGTGGAAGAAGTGGTTCAGCGCGATGATACAACTGCAAAAAATACCGGCAATTTCAAGACAACCGAATCGCGCCCGCTGAAAATTAAAGAAATAGTACAAGGCAACGAACAACGAGCCACCACGGGCAATGGCGAGCTCGACCGTGTGCTGGGTGGCGGATTGGTTGAAGGCTCACTGATACTGGTTGGCGGCGAACCAGGCATTGGAAAATCAACGCTTATGCTGCAAATTGCACTTCATATGCCCGACGTATGTGTGCTCTACGTGTCGGGCGAAGAAAGCGAACAACAGTTACGTATGCGTGCCGACAGGCTTGGCTATAAAGACCCCAACCTGTATGTACTTACCGAAACCAACACCCAGAGTATTTTTCAGCATGTACAAACGGTTGAACCGGATTTGGTTATTGTCGACTCCATTCAAACCCTTCAAACCAGCCTGATTGAATCTTCGGCCGGCAGTATTTCACAGATCCGCGAAACAGCAGCCGAAATGCAGCGTTTTGCCAAAACCACGGGTGTGCCTGTAATTTTAATCGGGCATATTACCAAGGATGGTTCACTGGCAGGGCCAAAAATACTGGAGCATATGGTAGATGCCGTGCTACATTTCGAAGGCGACCGTAATTATGGCTACCGCATACTGCGGGCCGTAAAAAACAGGTTTGGATCGGCTTCGGAACTTGGCATTTTCGAGATGCGCGACACCGGCCTGCGCGAAGTAACCAATCCTTCGGAAATATTGATATCGCAGCGCGAAGAGCCTACCAGCGGCGTAGCCATTGCCAGTACCATCGAGGGCATGAGACCCATGCTGATAGAAGTGCAGGCGCTGGTAAGTTCGGCTGCATATGGTACCCCGCAGCGGTCGAGTACCGGATTCGAAAGCAAGCGACTCAATATGTTGCTTGCCGTGCTCGAAAAAAGATGTGGATTCCGCCTGGGGATAAAGGATGTTTTCCTGAATATTGCCGGCGGCATCAGCGTCGACGATCCGGCTATTGATATGGCTGTAGTCAGCGCCATACTCTCATCCAACGAAGATATTCCTGCCGACCAGCATACCTGTTTTGCCGGCGAAGTAGGTCTTTCGGGCGAAATACGACCGGTAAACCGTGTTGAACAACGCATTGCCGAAGCCGAAAAGCTGGGATTTAACAGGATATTGGTTTCGAAGCATAACATCAAAGGACTGAAAACCGATAAATGGGCTATTAAAGTTATAGGTGTTGGCAAAGTGGAAGAAGTTTTTGGAATATTGTTTGGGTAAGCGAATTACGTTTGATACTATTTTATTTAATGTCAGAATTCAGCAGCCGTTAATAACCCTCATAATTTTCTTTGTTTATCATTAAACATTGTATCATGGAATTAAAAATTGATTTGCTGGATATTGAAAAAAAATCAACATTCAGGGTAATTCTCGGAATAGGATTCATCATTTTGTCTGCTGCCTGGATAATTACAAAAATCATACAGCATCAGGTAACGGGTTTCTTCGACTGGTTTTTTATCAGTGTAATGATTTTGAACGGAATTTCACACACTATCGGAGGTATGGGTTATTCTATAAATAAGCTCTTCGGGCGGGCATTTATTAACATTGACGAACAACAGATTGCAATTAAAACAGGAGTTTGGGATCAAGAACAACATGTGGCATGGAAGAACATTAAATCAATAGAATATCTTGCCAACAAATACTGTATAAGGCTGAATGATGGGAACCTGGTAATCATACAATTTTCAAAACTCGATTATTTTCTGAAGATGAATATCAAAGATGTGATTATCTCGCTTGCTGCTGAAAAAGAGATAACCATCTGCTAAAACTGATAAAGGCTGTAACCGGAATATTTTTAATCCGTATAATCAGGCATGTAAAAAACTTATAATGAAGACAAAGCGTGGTTTAATTGGCGTCCAAATAAAGAAACTCGTTGCTGGTTTCGTACTCTTGCTGTTACTGGCTTTTTCCATTACCTCCTGCTCCTATTCGGAAAAAGATAACGATTTCCCGGATACCGGCGATATTATCAGCGACACCTCCACACTTAATTTTTTTGTACTCAGTGACTGGGGTTTTAACGGCAGCGGTACCCAAAGAGAGGTTGCCGGTGAAATGAGTTTGATGGCCCGCAAGGTGAAACTGGGCTTTATTTTAACTTGTGGCGATAACTTCCAGGTGGCAGGAGTTAAAAGTACTTCTGATACACTTTGGAAACTTAATTACGAGAATGTGTACAACGATAGTGCCCTGCAGGTAAAATGGTACCCGGCCCTGGGAAACCACGATTACCTCGGGAACCCTGATGCGCAGGTTGAATATACAGCCCTGAGCAATACCTGGACTATGCCGGCACGATTCTATTCGTTTGTAAAACAGGTGAATACATCCACTTTTGCACGCTTTATAGTGCTCGATACTTACGACCTGGTAACCCGGTTTCAGCAACTGGATGCAGGACAGGCTCCGGAGGCTATTGCCCAATATAGCTGGATGAAAAATATCTTAGCCAGTGCAAAGGAAAAATGGATTTTTGTCACAGGTCACTACCCGGTTTACTCCTCGAGCAATGTGCATGGCGATACACCTGAACTGAAGACCTTGCTCAGGCCACTATTCGAACAGTACCATGTTGATTTTTATATCTGCGGTCACGACCACAATTTCGAGCATGCCAGGGAAAAAGGGGAACAAACCGATTATATAGTTACCGGAACCGGTGGCTGGGCACGCCCCGAAGGATCAAACAGCAGAACCGTTTTCTCATTATCAGCCGCGGGTTTCACCATGGTTTCCCTGGCTGCCGACAGCGCAACCCTGCGTTTTATTACCGCTGACAACCATATTGGTTACAGCTACGTGAAAAAAAAGTAATACCAGGCTCAGTCGCACAATATCCGGTTCCGGCTATTTCACTTCAACCTAACTTCTACGAGCTTGCTGTTCTGCGGCTTACAGATGCTGGTGCTTAAGCTGAAACCAAAATGATAAGTACCATCGAGAAGCTGAGGCACTTCTAAAGTAATTTCCCGACTGATAGTTTCACCTGCCTTAATTATGCCAACAGGCCCCGAGATTTTCACCGGCCGGTACCAGGGATCGTCCTTTTGAAAAAATACTGAAACAACGTCTACCGGGACCCGGGGGTGGTAAAAATTGATATCGCAGTTGAAGGGGCTATGGATGGTGCAGTGTATTTTTACAATTTCCCCCCGCTCGATTACCAGGTCAGGCATGTGGAAGCTGAGTTCCATCCTGTTTACAGTCTGAAGGCTGTCGGTGGCAAATCCACAAATCCAGCCTTTATCGTAGCGGTACCACTTCGACATTCCCGGCACATACTGGCAGATAAAAACAGGTTTGTTATGGTATTGCCTTTCAATCTGCCAGATATCGAACTGGGTGTGCCTGCTATCAACGAAACCTAATGTAAAAGAGGGTTTATGAACAAAATATTCATACTTCGACGATTCCTGGAAAGAGCCAAAAAACAAAACAGGCAGGTTGCCTGCCGCCTTTTCGATGGCTTCAGTCTTGGCGCGGTGCTTTTCAACGGATGCCAGGTCGCTCAGGACATTATTCCCGGTAAGCATAATGCGTATTACAACCATAAGCACGAGCGTCGGAATTGCAGTGAGATAAATAAATCGTCGCAGTTTTTCGTTTTGCCACAGGTATTTATAAAGCAGAATAATCATCGGAATGGCTGCACCAAGGGTCCATTGTGGCTGAACATGCCCGCGGGTGGCAGCAGTCCAGAAAAAAACAACGAAACCTACAATCAGGTATTGCAGGGCTCGCTCGAAATGATCCCTCGGGTTATTCCGCACGATGAGGTATACGATTGCACCAAAAATAAACGGGTTATAGGCTGCAAGCAAATTAGGGAAATATTCGTACACATATTTCCATTCAAAATCCCCGGCCCGTTCAACGAGGTGATACCTGAAAGTAGGAAAATCGTGCGCATATTGCCAGTACAGGTGAGGAAAAAAAAGAACCACTGCCAAAAAACCTGATACCAGGAATTTCCTGTTCATCAATAACCTGATATTGGAGAGCAATACAAATAAGATGACCAGCGCTGCCTGGTATTTGCTGTAAACCAATCCAGCCATAGCTACAGCCATAAAAACAGTATTGAGCCATGTTGCGTTTTTGAGGAACTGCCTGTAAGCGTATAGAAACAAGGATATGAACAACAGCAATGCCGAATCGGGGGTTGTAATTACACCCAGTATCGAAAACAAAGCCGTAGAAGTAGCCAGCAAAAAGAATGTCAATACTTTCGGTGTATCCGGTTTCTGATCATCAATGGCTTTCCAGGTAAAAAATATAGTGATTATATGAGCAATCACTGTAATAAAACGAATGCCCAGGGCTCCTGAAAATAACATAGAACTGATCTTAACCATCAGCGCTACCATGGGAGGATGATCAAAATATCCCCAGCTCAGATGCTTTCCGTAGAGGCTGTAATAAGTTTCGTCGCTAATTACACCTGTGTACTTTGCCTGAAGCATATTTAAAATAAATAAGGCAAGTGACAACAGTACGAAACTTACTTTATAATCTATTTTTCGCATTTATACTAAATTAACAAATCGTAATTTGTTGTAAATGAATATTATAAGAATTATTCCAACTTAGAACAAAAATACTACGATTTTAGGTAAAACCACTGCAACTTTGGTTCTAATTTCTATACCATTTATCAACTAAATGCACTTTTAATGTTTGTTGTGGAAAACAACGATGAGTACTCCATGAGATTGGTAACCGGGCAGCTATGCGCTGAAACGGGATTAGCTCAAAGCACCTCTGACTAATGCGCACCTGGTGGAAAAACAGAGTAAATGCTCCATTAGCCGGAAAAGTAGTATTAAACTTTTCGCATTGCATGAATGGAAGGAAAACATCGCTGGTTCCGCGTGATAAAATATCGTTCCGCTTGTGGTGTTTCTATAAATGATCAGATGGCATCCACGGCCCGGTTCCTTTATTCAACAGGAAGATCAATACTCATCCCAGCTATTGATAGCGATATCATCAGGCTGAAGTTTGCATATGGCAT
>CALCJE010000232.1 GCA_937965665.1 uncultured Bacteroidales bacterium | reverse complement strand
AAGGATCCTGCTTATATTGCCGTAAACTCATTTATTGCTTCGTATATGATAGCGAGGCTTTCGCAGATGACGGATGAAGATAAGTTTGACCAGGCCCGCCGTTTGTTTATTGCCGGCCTGCGCGAAATGAATCCAGATGCGCTTTATTACCCTGATGCCAACAGCACCATGCGGCTTACCTATGGCAGTGTAAAACCCTATAAACCGGCCGACGCCCTTTTTGCTGATTATTACACCACGCTACAGGGGGTGATGGAAAAAGAGGATTCGACCAGTGAGGAATTTATTGTCCCGGCTAAACTCAAGCAGTTGTACCAGCAAAAAGATTTCGGCAGGTACGCCGATAACGGCACCATGCGCGTATGCTTTATCTCAACCCAGGATATTACAGGGGGTAACTCAGGCAGCCCGGTGCTCAATGGTAATGGTCAGCTAACGGGTCTTGCATTCGACGGTAACTCCGAAGCCATGAGCAGCGATATTAAATACGATGTTAACCTGCAGCGTACCATCTGCGTGGATATCCGCTATGTGCTTTTTATAATTGATAAATATGCCGGGGCAGGTTACCTGCTTGATGAGATGAAACTGGTGAATTAAACCACAGTTTAACCTGTGGCCGGAATGCCCCCGTAACCATATAAAATTGAACATCTGAAGAGGTGCAGGGCCCGTGGAATTACATTGCCTGCTGACCCATTCGGGAAGCGACTTACGATTTGGGGCAACTTTCAGGCTGTCAGTTTCCGGGTCTTAATTCCGTTGACGGTCGTTGCCGGAATTCCGGTTTCATTACAATCATCAATTGAATGTTTCTTATAAACATCCAAATTTCTTTATCACATCATCTTTTACCTTAAAGCCCAGTTCTTTGGCCTTTTTCAGGTCGAGGCAGCCATCGGTATTCGGGTATGTATTAGCAGGTAGCTCGAACCATACGGTAGCCCGGTTGTAGTAGGCTTCGGCAAAATCGGCTTTCATTTCAATAGCCTTCGAAAAACAGTCGTATGCCTGTTTGTATTCATATTTCTTCGAATGTTCAACACCCTGTTTGTTCCATTCGGCAGCGGTTTGCGAAAATGCTGCTGTAAAAGCAAGCATAAGCCCGGCAATTAAAATCATCTTTTTCATGGATGCACTATTTTAATTCACAAATTTAAGTTAAAAAAAATCAATTTCAACCTGGTAATCTTTTTTATAAGGGAGCAATCTAAATCATATATTTGTGGTGCTCTAAACTCCTTTCGAGTGGAATAATTTAAACTCCGTTATCATGTTCAATCCCGAAATTTATACCGAACGCCGCAATGCATTGCGCAAACTGATGCCATCAGGAATTATCCTTCTGCCGGGCAATACCGAAGCAGCTTACAATTATCCAGCCAATACCTATACTTTTCGACAGGACAGCAATTTCTCCTATTTTTTCGGGCTCGAAAATCCTGATTTTGTGGGCGTAATGGATATCGATAACGGAACCGATTATATCTTCGGGAACGACTTCGGGATTGATGATATTATCTGGATGGGCCCCCAGCCAAAAGTAATTGACCTGGCTGCAAAAGTCGGGGTTAAAAATACTTCAACCCTAAGTGAATTGGGCGTATTTCTCAGCAATGCCATCCGTAAACGCAGGCCTGTTCACTTTGCTCCGGCATATCGGGCCGAAACCACACTTCAGCTGAGCAGCCTGCTTGGTCTTACTCCTTCGAGGATCCGTGACTATGCTTCACTGCCTCTCATCGAAGCCATAGTTAAACTGAGGTCAATAAAGGCCGATATCGAAGTGGCCGAAATTGAAAAAGCCATCGAAACGGCCTGGCACATGTTCACAACCGGAATGCGCATGGCATACCCCGGTCGTAAAGAACAGGAAATTGTAGGCGCCATGGAAGGAATTTCTATTGCCCACGGTAGGCCGGTGTCATTTCCAATCATACTCAGTATTAACGGGCAGATACTGCACAATCATCACCACGAAAATATTTTGCAGGAAGGGCGCATGATGGTGATGGATGCCGGTAGCGAAACATCACTGAACTATGCCAGCGACATCACACGCACAGTTCCCGTTGGTGGAAAATTCAGCCGGAAACAGCGCGAAATCTACGAAATCGTGCTCCAGGCAAACCTCAACGGAATAGCTGCTACCAGGCCCGGTGTTTTTTATAAGGAATGCCATACCATTGCCGCCGAAACCATTGCCGCTGGACTAAAAGACCTTGGCCTGATGAAAGGCGATGTAAAAGAAGCTGTTTCCGAAGGTGCCCATGCCTTGTTTTTCCCGCACGGGCTTGGTCACATGCTTGGGATGGATGTTCACGATATGGAAGGCCTGGGTCAGATTCATGTGGGTTATGATAACGAAATACAACCCAGTAATCAGTTTGGCACGGCTTATCTGCGACTGGGCCGCAGGCTGCAAACAGGTTTCGTACTCACCAACGAACCAGGTATTTATTTCATTCCCGAACTGATTGATATGTGGAAGGCTGAAAATAAATTCCAGCAGTTCCTCAATTACGACAAAATAGAGGAATACCGCAATTTCGGTGGAATCAGGATTGAGGACGATATACTGGTTACTGCTGATGGCTGCCGTGTACTGGGTAAACCAATTCCAAAAACAGTTGCCGAGGTTGAACAAACCATGGCCGAAAGGTTATAATCAGGTTTTTAACGGATCGAGGACACAAACTCTGGCGGGAGAATAAAGACTCGCGGGTTTGTATTTCAAGGGGATATTTCATGCAAAAATCAATACTTTACAACGGAAAAAGGATTGCCTATCAGCGCGCTGGTTCGGGGCCAGCATTGGTGCTGCTTCATGGATTCCTCGAGTCAGGTACCATCTGGGATAGATTTACGGCGCAGTTACTGGATAAATATACTGAATTATCCATTGATTTACCGGGGCACGGCAACAGCGAGGTGTTAGCTGCATCACACAGCATGCACCTGATGGCTGAAGTTGTAAAAGCTGTAATGCAATACGAAAATATCGGTTCGGCAGTTGTTGCAGGCCACTCAATGGGTGGTTATGTGGCAATTCAGTTTGCTGCTGAAAATGAAAACATGGTCGATGGCGTGGTGCTTTTTCATTCGCATGCAGGGCCCGACAGCGAGCAGGCCCGCGAGAACAGGCTTCGTACCATCGAAATTGTCAGGAATAACCGCGGCAGTTTTATCAGGCAATTTATCCCTGACCTGTTTGATCAGCGACATGTTGAAAATTATACTGATGAAATCCGGAAACTGCAGGATGTTGCCTCGCAAATGACTTCGGAAGCCATCATCGCGGCAGTTTCGGGCATGCGCGATCGTTCCGGCCAGATCGAATTCCTTTCCAGGATCCGGATCCCGGTATTGTTCATCATAGGCAAACAGGACAGCCGTATGCCTTTCGGCCAGATTTTGCAGCAGGCAGAAGCGCCCGCGCACAGCGAAATCCTGTTACTCGATCATGTGGGCCATATGGGCTTTATCGAATCCCCCTCAGTAACGCTGCAGGCATTGAGCCATTTTGCTTCCAGGTGTTTCGCGAAGTAAGGGACTTATACAGCAAATACCTGTCTGAAAGTCAAAGCTACCGCAGGCCCGTTTCTCAGGACCGTGTGATTTTTACGATTTTACTTAACAGAAGTGCTCCATTGCAGCTAAACCATATTCCGGTGCCGCGAAACAAACTTTGATTTTTACTTTACCTTCGCTGAACCCCGCGCAGAGCGCCTGATGCTTACCAGTTTTGCACTTTCGTGTGCCAGAAGCCTTAGCAGGCGTGATAAGGTAAACGGTTTCTTAAAATTGGCAATTATATATTCTGGGTTAATTTGCATGTACATTTTTCGATCCTCCATTCATTTGTAAAAAGCACCAACATCTCAACACTCCCTGCCGGGTTTGGTTATCACAATAAATTTTTTTGAGTGATTATTTTAACCTGCTGTGCCGGCAACCTGGAGGTAGCTTTTATTAGGAATAAGCTAAATTTTGATGTTCCAGTGTTTTTTATCGATTGCAATTAATTTTGTGCAAAGGTACGAACTCCATATTAACTGAATGTTAAACAAATGTAAAATTTTGCATCTGACCTTGTTGTAAATGGGTGCAAAAGCGTGTTAAATATTTAAAATACAGTGGTTTAAAAGCATTTGTAAAATGCTCGTTTTTACTGTTGTTTTCATATTAAAAATTTTTAAAAAGTTGAATTAGCAGACTTAAAACCTGGTTTTTGAGGCTGGTCAGGGTAATTTTATCGGGTACAAAGCCGGGAATATGTCGATCTGCGATAGCATAACTAAACACTTTTCTTATTTTTGCGGATCAAGGATCAGGCTGATCAGTAAGGTATTCCGATCAAATTCCGGTAAATTGTATGAATCCGCCACCAGGGTATACACTGATATCCCCTGGCCTTTAATTAGTTAGCGTTTATGCCCCGTTGAACCGATTATTAACTGAAAAGAAACCAGATGAAAAAAGTTTTACTCGTATTAATCATTGTTTACTCAGCAATTTTTGCATCAGCACAACCCGATACACTTACAAATCAGAAAACCAGGAAATATACAAAAAACTGGAACCTGTCGTTTGAGCAGGGTGCTATGCTTGGCAACGGAACCGATATCGGGGATCAACTGGCTGAAGCATCATGTTATAACGGTCTCGATTTCAGGTTAGGTTTCAGGCTGAATGACCATTCCGATATCTATAACCAGGTGTACCGGCTTCCTGAAATGGGCGTGGGCTGGTATTCCTCAACCTTTCACCAGGAAGAAATCGGGAAACCAAATGCGCTTTATTATTATTTCAACATGCCCATCCGTTTCGAGCGCAGCCGCAAATTGACCATGTCGTACCTCGGTGCATTCGGCTTGTCGTATAATTTTAATCCTTACGATGAGATCAATAACCCGGGTAACGTATTTATCGGATCATACCGGAACTGTTATGTGAACTTTGCATTACTGCTCAATTACCATATAACTCCAAAGTGGGTTACAAGCTTATCTCTTGGTTTTAAGCATTTTTCGAACGGGTCGTTCAAGCAGCCCAATTACGGGATTAACCTTGTGCCTGTTTCGGTAAGTGTAAGTTATAGTCCCAAAGGCATCAAGCCATTTGAAGGCGAGAAAAACATTCCCCGGTTTATCAGGCATAACCAGTACAATATTGCGCTTATAGCCGGCAGCAAAAACTATAACGAAGGCGAACCGAATTACCTGAAAGCGGCTCTCAGCATCAACTGGCTCAGGGCTTTGAGTTACAAATACAAGGGAGGATTAGGTTTTGATATATTTTATTCGGCCAAAGCCGGACCAAGAACAGGTACCGAGAGTACTTTTTCAAATTCAATGTCGTATGCTGTGGTAGGTTCGTGGGAATGGTCGCTGAACCGGCATCTTTATGTACCGGTGGCATTTGCGGTTTATCTGAAGCACAGCGAAGCCAATGGCGAGCGCGATCCTTTTTATGAGCGCGTAGGTATACGTTACCGTTTTAACAATAATATGTTTGCCGGCGTCACCATCAAGGCTCATAAGGGAGTAGCTGATTTCTTCGAATGGACATTAGGATACACCTTGCATCACGATCCTAATAAATACTAAATCCAGGTATTGAGCGGGAGATCAAAAATAATTTTATAAGGGATGTTTCCGGGAAATTGATGATTGCAACTGGAATTAGGGCCCTGCTTTGCTATTTTTCGTAAAAATGCATCTCCTGGATGTACCTGTAGGTTTTTTCGGGCAGGTAATACGACATGTTTTTGCCCTGTCGTATGGCGTCGCGGATAAAACTGGCTGATATTTCGACCATAGGCGCATCATACACCTTTACCGACGGGTGTTTTGTGAGTTCATGATCTGCTGATCCGGGCCTGGGATACACGTAAAATTTGTAAAATTCCAATAACTGTTCCCAGTTTTTCCACTTGTGAAAAGTGGGGAAAATATCAGTGCCCGAAATAATTACGAACTCGCGGCTGGGGTATTTATCCTGCAGGTAAGTAAGCGTATGTATGGTGTACGAAGGCTTGGGCAGCTTAAACTCAATATTGCACGACCGGAAGCGGGTATCATCGTCGATGGCAAGGTTTACCATTTGCAGGCGGTGATGATCGGGGAGCAGGGTCGACTTCTCTTTCAGCGGGTTGAGTGGCGAAACCACGAACCACAATTCGTCCAGGTCGGTGAATTCGTACATATAACCTGCTATCATCATGTGCCCGATGTGTATGGGGTTGAATGAGCCGAATAAAAGGCCGGTCTTCTTCATGGCTGAAGTTTTTACAGCGTTATTCCCAAAAAGTTGCTCACCAGGGCTTCGGCCTGGCGCAGCGAATCCTCCAGCACGTTATTGGTAATCACGCAGTCGAAATCTTTTTCGAAGGTAAGTTCCCATTTAACTTTATCCAGTCGTTTCTGCAGGCTTTCTTCGCTGTCGGTGGCGCGTGCACGCAGGCGCGACTCAAGGATTTCGTAGGATGGAGGACAAATAAAAATAGCCAGTGCCTTTTCGCCAAACATCTTTTTAATATTCAGCCCGCCGACTACATCCACATCAAATATCGGGAATTGCCCGTTGTGAGCAATGCGCTCAATTTCCGAAACAGGGGTGCCGTAATAGCTGCCGGGGTACACTTCCTGCCATTCGAGCAGTTGGCCGGCATCAATCATGTTCCTGAATTCGCCGGTGCTCACAAAATAATACTCCTTCCCGTTGGTTTCGCCTGGCCTGAGATTACGGCTGGTTGCCGATATTGAAAATCCAAGCTGGGGGAAAGTATTTAACAGGTGTTTAACAATGGTGGTTTTCCCGGCTCCTGAAGGAGCAGATACGATAATTAATTTTTGCCCGACTGTAATCAAAATATCAGTTATTTGGTGTTAGGTGATGTGCAGAAGTTTTGTATCTCAGATGCTGGCTTCGTGTTATAAAACATTACTCACCTGCTCCTTGATTTTTTCAAGTTCATCCTTCATCTGTACAACGATCATCTGAATCTCGGCATCGTAGGCCTTTGATCCAAGGGTGTTAATTTCGCGCCCGATTTCCTGGGTTATAAATCCCAGTTTACGGCCATTGGATTCGGACGAGTTTAAGGTGTTGATAAAATAGTCGCAGTGCTTGCGAAGCCGTAATTTCTCCTCCGTGATATCAAGTTTTTCGAGATACCAGAATATTTCCTGCTCAAAGCGGTTGGCGTCAAATTTATCGAGTTTGGTGGTTTTTTCGAGAAACTCATCCTGGTTTCGCTGAAATCGCTCGCGAAGGTTGCTGATGCGGGCACTTTCGAGGGGTTCAATTTTCAGCAGAAGTTCAAGAATCAGCCTGATACGCGCGCTCATGTCGGTACCCAGCAATTCGCCTTCGGCAACACGGAATTCTTCGGTTAAAACCAATGCTTCGCCAATGGCAGCTTTCACCTGTTTCCATTCGTTTTCGTCGGGAGCCTCGCGGCCGGCTTTTAAAACATCGGGCATTTTGAGAATTTCCAACAAGATACTCTCGCCGGTGCTTTCGCCCAGTTCATGGGCAATCTGTTTTATTTCCGTGTAGTATTTGGCTGCAAGCTGCCTGTTGATCGAAAATTCACTGCTGTCGGCATCGTTGTCGACAGTGATCATAAAATCAATTTTGCCACGTTCAAGTACCCGGTTAATTTCGGACCTGATCTCAGATTCTTTATCGCGGTAAATAGATGGTATTCTTGTATTTACATCGAGTTGCTTGCTGTTCAGGGTTCTGATTTCGATGTTTACTTTACGCCCGCTTACGGCAGCACTTGTTTTGCCGAAGCCTGTCATTGATCTGATCATAGTTTTGTTTTGAAGCAACAAAGATACAATGTTTGCTTGTTGAAGCAGGCGGGTTTCCGGGTAAAAAGCAGGTTTCATGTTTTGCCTGAAATAATTTATCTTTGAAAGGTAAATTTCTGTACAGCATGAACCGGCCTGCTGCTAACCTTACAAGTCATAAATTGTATAGCGCGCCTCCGCAGTTATGCGAAGCCATGCTGCATGATATTGAACAAGCAGAAAGGTACATCTACCTCGAAATGTACAAATTTGGCAACGATGAGGTTGGCATCCGTTTCCGGCAGGCGCTTACAAAAGCCGCCGGCAGGGGAGTGCAGGTAAAACTCCTGCTCGATTCCTGGGGAGTATCAAATCACGAAACATTTTTTAGCGAGCTGATTGCAGCAGGTGCCGAAGTACGCTTTTTCAGGAAGATAATTTATACATTCGATTTTTTTACCAAAAATCACCGCCGCAACCATCGGAAGTTCCTGCTTATCGACGACCACGTAAGTTATATGGGATCGGCAAATATAACCGGGTACTCGCAACAGTGGCGTGAATCCATGATCAGGCTTACCGGGGGTATAACGCTTATGTTTAAGCGCTCATTTCTGGAAAGTTATAAAATTTACGACAAATACATCTTTAACAAGTTTACCTATAAGAAATCGAAATTTCTCGATAATTTCGAACTGGTTGAAGACATGCCATCCATTTACCGGCAACGCATAAAAACAAAACTGGAGCGGCTCATCAGCAAAGCAAAAAGGGAAATTATCATCGAAACCCCGTATTTCCTGCCGGGTCACAACATACGTAAACTGCTGGCTGATGCTGCCAGGCGCGGTGTTAAGGTAAAAATAATTTTGCCCAGGCATTCCGATGTACGTGCCATCGATTTGCTAAGCAGCAAGTATTATGGATTTTACTATGCCAATCATATAAATCTTATTTTTTATACGCTTAATAATTTGCATGCCAAAGTGTTGCTGGTCGATAACGAGGTTTTTGGACTGGGCTCTCCCAATATCGATTACCGGAGTTTCAGGTACCAGCACGAAGTGATGCTTTTCGGTACACATAAGGGCATTGTGGAAGAAGTATTCAATCATGTGAATGAAACCATGCGCAACTGCCTGGAGTTCGATCATGTTAGCTGGATGCGGCGTCCCCGGATTGAGAAATTACTGGGCTGGATGCTGTTGCCTTTCAGGCACTTGTTTTAACACAGAAATTCTAACCGGCGAATGGTGTTCAGTATTTCAGGCTGCTTTCTTTCGGGTAACAAAATATATGCCTGCAAAAACCAGCAAAGCGCTGAGTGCTTTTATCCACGATATTTTTTCCATAAAAACCGCTATGCCAATAACAGCAACAACGATGGGCTGAATGTATGTATAATATGCTACTACCGGTGATGATAGCCTTTTTAGCGAGTAGGTGATAAAAAAATATGCAAGGAAAGTTGTGCCCACAATAATGTATAGAATCGCAAACCAGGTATAACTATCGAATGTATGATAATTGATTTGGAGTGCCTGCCTGATGGTAAAAGGGAAAACACCTGCAAAACCAATCAGGAACATCCAGCGCATCATTAAAAACGGGTTGTATTTCTCCATCAGGGGTTTGGAAATTACCAGGTAAAGGCTCCATGCCGCTGTATTTACCAGGATAAACATATCGCCTGTAAGGTGACCGCCTTTAAATGAAAGTGGGTTGCCAAGCAGTATCAGCATAAGCGCTCCGGAAGCTCCCAGCAGTATGCCTCCCAGTCTTGCCCCTGCTATGCGCTCGTGCTGGATAAATGATGCAAATACCAGCACAAGTATGGGATTGGCAGAATTAATAATTGCTGCATCTACAGGCGTAGTGTAAAACAACCCGGTAAAAAACATCATCTGGTTTATTGAAACTCCCAGCAAGCTACTCACAACCAGACGCGGAAAATCGGCTCTTTCGATCCTGAGTCCACGAAGTTCTTTTACGCTGAGCTGTATAGCCCAGGCAATAACCAGGGTTCCCAATACTCGCAGGAAAATGATCTGCATCGGTTGCAGGTGGTTTGGCATCAGGCCTTTGGCAATCCAATAGTTGGCGCCAAAAAGCAGGGTGGCGGCAAGCATAGAGATATGAGCGCGTAGGTTTTGTCGTGCCATTTCTAATAATTGGTTTGGGGATTCGGATAAGACTGTTGAAAATTCGTGAAGCTGCGTTCGGGCAGGTTTAAATTACACGCTGGTAAAGCCCTTTGTCGCAAATTCGGCGCAAAGGTGCGAATATTATCCGAGAAATTCTTTAGTAAATGATTTGCAATGCCGAAAATGAAAAAGCAGCCCCGGGAGGCTGCTTCTGTTCACTAATTTAATTCACATGTATTAAGCAATGCTGATCTGTTTAACAGCAGGTGCCTGTACTTCTTTCTTGGGCAGCGTTACAAGCAGTATCCCGTTTTCGAAAGCGGCGCTGATCTGATCGGCGTTCACCGTTTCGGGTAGCTGGAATGAACGTTCGTACCTGCTCTTATATCCGAATTCGTTCCAGGTATATTTCGGGTCTTTTTCATCTTCCTTGGGCTGACGACCTGCAGTGATGGTAAGTACTTCTTCTTCGAATTTGATGGTTATTTCTTCTTTCGAAAATCCGGGCAGTGCAAGCTCAAGCATATAGTTTTTTTCATCTTCGCGTACGTTGGCAGCGGGTTTGTAAGTTACTTCGGCATTGCTGGCTGAGCGTTCAAATACTTCGTTGAATAAAGCCGGTAAAAATGGACGGAAAGCAAATTGTAATGTGTTCATGGTATATTCTCCTTTTATTTTTTATTGTTAAACTTATTTGTTTGTTAATGTCTAAGGTTTTTCAATTTTTGTGCCAAGCGGTTTTTACTGCATTTTCTGAAATAAAATACGCCTTTATGGCATATTGTTATGTTTTACTACGCCAAAATGGCGCATAACTATCTTTCGTGCATAAAAAAAGCCGGAAATACCGGCTTTCATAAGTTGTAAGTAAAATGATTCGAGCGGGAATACTGCTGTTTACATGAAGTGCACTAACCGCAGTGGAAATACTGATCAACAATTTCCATCAACCGTTCTTCATTATTTTCTAGTTCCTGGCGAAGGTCTTTGTCGTTATAAGCTTTCAATTTCGATGCAAATCCTTCGATAACCGATTGAGGGAATACATCGTATTTGCGGTAAATTTCGCCCTGTTCCAGGAGCCTGTCGGCTGAGTCCCAGCACGAAACCGGTAATTGTCCCAGTTTGGCTGTTTGCTCTTTGTGTTCGTCGTCGAAAATATTTACATCCACGTAAGTGTCCCGGGCATATTCGAGGGCATTTTCCAATTCAAGCCCGTGGCGTGCAGCTACCGTGAGTCCTGCTAGTAAAAGGTATACATCTGCTGATCCATCAGGGCAACGGAACTCAACAGTTTGCTTGTTGGTGAAGTCCTTTGGCTCAACCGGTTCCTGCGGGTTGGCATGGAATATCATGTTGTTGGTCCCCGACCACCCAAGCGGTACCCGAACCAGCACCGAACGGTTACGATCGCCCCAGCATATATTGGTGGGTGCTTCCTGGTGTGGAACCAGCCTGAAATATGAGGTAGGATTGGTATTTCCAAAGGCGGTCAGCGATTTTGCCAGGTCGAGGTAACCTGCTATGGCTTTGCGGGCTGTATCGCTGAGTTTCCCATTTTCGACCATGGCGTTATCTCCATCTTTCATCAATCGGGTATGGATATGCATTCCGCTGCCGGCTTTACCCACAGTAATTTTTGGAGCAAACGTAATAGAAACGCCATATTTGTATGCCAGGGTACGTAAAATCCATTTGGCTATTACCAGTTGGTCAGCAGCATCTTCGAGTGGTACCGGCAGGAATTCAATTTCGTTTTGCTCGTACTCCATCCCGTCGAATTTGAAATTGCCAACTTCCGAATGACCATATTTTATTTTTCCGCCTGTTTGGGCTATGGCGAACATGGCTTCGGCCCTGAGCGCTTCCCATTTTGCAAAGGGGAACGATTCGTGGTAGCCTTTCTGATCTGCAGCCTGGAAAAGTTTATTTTCGGGGCTGATAATATAATATTCCAGTTCGCCCATCACCTCGAATGAATACCCTGTATGTTCCTTCAACGCGTTATGCGCCTTACGAAGTATGTATTCGGGGGAGCTTTCAAGCGGGTTGCCATCCTTATCGTAATAGGAGCATAGGATATCGAGGGTTGGTATGGCTGAAAAAGGATTTACAAAAGCAGTTTTGTACCTGGGTATTACATATAAGTCGCTCGAACTGGCTCCGATAAATGGGAAAAGACTTGAGCCGTCGACACGTTCGCCTGTGGAAAGGATATTATCGAGATGTTCGCGGCTGTTGATCACAAAATTGAGGGTTTTTAGCCTGCCATCGCCCCCGGTATACCTGAAATTGATCATCGAAATGTTGTGATCATCAATATATCGGATCAGGTCGGCTTTGGTAAATTCATCACTGGGCTTATTCAGATATTGCACCAATGAGCTGGGATTCATCTCGGTAAGACTGTTGGCAAAAGGATTTTTCATGCAGTTGGAGAACTAAAAAGTGGGGGCAAAAGTAGCAACTTTAGCATTCAACAGATAAAAAAAATTACGCATTTCACTTAAAATGAGTAATTTTGAACGCTTCTAAAGTACGAGGCATTTAACGATATAATTATGTTTACATCAGAACACCTCATTTTTGCTGGTTTCCTGCTTTTTATAGCTGCTATTCTTGCGCTGGACCTGGGTATTTTCGACAGGAAAAGCCATGAGGTGAAATTTCGCGAAGCCTTGATCTGGACTTTTGTGTGGGTGGGTTTTGCAATCGGATTTTATTTCCTTCTTATTTATTTTGGCAATTATCTGCACGGGGTATTCACCAAAGAGCAGGTACTAGGCCAGGTAGCAAAATTTAAGCATACCATTAGTATCCCCGATTCATTTACTGATGCTCAGGCAGTAAATGTTTATCGCAATAATCTTGGGCTCGAATACATCACCGGTTACCTGATTGAGTATATGTTATCAGTGGACAACGTTTTTGTGATGATACTTGTATTCATTTCGTTTGGTGTTCAGAAAATGTATTACAAAAGGGTGCTGATGTGGGGAATTATCGGTGCTGTTATTATGCGATTTGTTTTCATTTTCCTGAGCGCGGCACTTATTCAGCGTTTCGACTGGATATTGTATATTTTCGGCGCTTTCCTGGTTATCACAGGTGTAAAAATGTTCCTGGAGCGAAACAAAGAAGACAAGGTGGACCCTGCACACCACCCGGTTGTAAAATTGGTTTCGCGCTATTTCCCGGTGCACACGGTTTATTTCAGGCAACATTTCTGGTTCCGTAATAAGCATGATAACAACCGTTTGTATTTTACACCGCTTTTCCTGGTGTTGCTTGTGATTGAATTTACCGATGTGCTTTTTGCCGTTGATTCAGTTCCCGCTATTTTCTCTGTGACACAGGATCCTTATATCGTATTTTTCTCTAATATTTTTGCAATCATGGGGTTACGGTCCTTGTTCTTTGTGGTGGCGCATGTAATCGGTATGTTCAGGTTCCTGAAACATGGGCTCGCCGTATTACTCTCTTTTATCGGGTTTAAAATGTTGCTGCATGTTCAACTCGAAGCATGGGGCTTTTCAACAATTCACTCTTTGCTGGCTATCATTTTAATACTGGGTGTCAGTATAGCCGCTTCGCTGATCTGGCCCGTGAAAAGCCGAAAAAAGATAAAAGTAATAAACGAACTTACAGGAGAGAAACCGGTATAGACTAAGCCGGGATTTCTGGTAGGTTAACGTTAAATACCGGTTATTTTATCTCGATAAAATCCGATTTTTCGGAACCGCATACGGGGCACACCCAATCCTCCGGCAGATCAGCAAATCTTACATCTTCTTCGGCTTCATCATAAATATACCCGCAGGCAGTACACTCAAATTTTTTATGATCGGTTGCAATTGGGTTCGCTTCCAGTTTCGATTTGTCAACATAAGTAGGCGCATTTTTGGGTGCGGAGCCTTTACGTATCTGCCTGTAGTATGCGTAGGTAAGCGGTTCTTTTTGGCCGTCGAGTATCTCAGAATGCAACAATTCGGCTATAAACATATAATGCGTACCTACGTCAATGGTTTGTATAACCTTACATTCCATAAAAGCAATACAATCATTCAGAACAATTGGTACGCCGGTTTCTCCGTTTTTCACATTCATACCCTGAAGTTTATCAATGTCTTTACCACTTTTGTAACCAAAACGGCTGATAATTTCCGGGTCGGTTTCAGTATGAATCACTGAAACCGAAAACGCGCCGGTTTGCTGTATGAGCGATGCCGTATAGTTATCCTTGTTGCAGCATGATGCAAACCTGGGAGGTTCGGCTGTTACCTGGAAAAAAGTATTGGAGATAAACCCGTTTCCTTTCTGTTCTTTCCCCGAACACACAATATATAAACCATACGAAATCTTAAAAAGGGCTTCGAACTGTATCATAGTGCCTGTTTATTAAGGTTAGTATTGAAGACTAAAGATACAATAAATCAGGTGGAGTTTAAGTATAAAAAGTCATTAAACAATCATAATAAGTTGATAGGATACTGCATGTAAAATCGCACATGGATATTGTGCATCCCTAATTTGCAAAATGCTGATTACCAGGCTGGATATTGTTGTACATATGCAGTCAAAAAAATGCTTTCTGAATTATGGACAATTTTTTTTAGATTGGGAAAAATTAGAGCTAAATATTGTATCAAATAGTATTAAAAAGTCTGTAAATCAGATATATATAATACTTGGTATAATAGTTGAAAATAAATACTGCAGTTAAGCATTTAGAGATTTTACGCTCAAAATATTGTAGCTGATTAAATTGTATTTATTCAAAAACCAAAAACCAAAAACCATGAAAACACCCCTTAAAATTGCTCTTTTATTATTGGCAGTACCCATCCTGTTTATCGGGTGCAAGAAGTCAGAAATGACTGACAATTCCCCAACTGCAACAGATAATACTTTAAAAAGTATTACGTTTTGTGGTTCAACAACAACAGCTTACCTTTATGGGTATTTAGACAAAGTTAAAACCAGCTATGGTACTGTTACAGTAGGTAACGATGCTAATAACCTGTATGTAACTTTTACATTGACTGGTGATTGGAGTTTTATGCAAAAGGATCCTGATCCTGAAATTTATTTTAACGGTTGCTACTTATATGTTGGAACCAAGGAAGAACTGGAAGCAGCTCCATACAATTATGATATAAATAATTCCAACTTTACAGGCCATTTTAATTTCCCGATGTTTAAAAATCACTATACTCCTGTAAATAGTGGTGAGAAAACATATACATTTACGATATCACGTGCAACAATTTCAGTTGATTGCCCGATGGTAGTAGCTTTTGCTGGTATTACGGATGGAACAGTTAAAAAATATGTTTCGGCCCGTAATCTTTTAAAAGGATATGGCTATTGGTTCACCCATTGTATGCAGACATGCACCGTTGGTAAATGTGAAACAGGTTATGCATATGGGGGCGATCCTAATGATTGTTTCATAAACCTGGGAATAGGTATATCAAATTGGGGATGGTCGAATGGGCCAATCAGCGCTCCTGCCTCGCTTTCATGGCCGATTTATGCCGGAGCCGGGCAATGCGATATTACAAAAGGAATTAAGGTCGGTACATTGTCAGTTTCGTATACGGGCACTACCGCTACCATTACTTATAACCTGGATTCGCCGTATAAACTTACAACAACACATTTGTGGGTTGGCAATGGTGCCACAGCATACTTGCCTTATAAAAATGGAAAGTATTCTTCAGCACCCGGACAATTCGTGAATATACACAATTTGAATAGTGTTTCAACTGATTCGTACACAATTACGGGATTAACAGGACCTATTCGTATTGCAGCTCATGCAGATGTTTGCTGGTAGTTGGTTTGGTTTTTCGAATATAAATGATGAATTGTTGGTGAAATGGGCTGCCTCAAAGAGGCAGCCCATTTTTATTGCAATATAGATGGGATATTGATAAAGATTGTTTGAAAAAAAAAGAGGCTTCAACTTTTGGTTGAAGCCTCTTTTTTCATGGTATTGCATTTTAGCTTAACGAATCAGCCAGTTCTTTATCTACAAGAATACGGCCACAGAATTCGCAAACAATAATTTTTTTGTGAAGTTTTATATCGAGTTGCCTCTGTGGAGGAATGTAGCTGAAACATCCACCGCATGCATCGCGCTCAACAGGTACTACAGCCAACCCGTTACGGGCATTCTTCCTGATGCGTTTATAAGCGATCAGAAGCCGTTCTTCGATGCTGCGCTGCTGAAGTTCCGATTTGTGTATAAGTTCTTTTTCTTCGAGTTCGGTTTCAGCCACAATGTCTGTAAGTTCGCTGCGTTTGGCTTCCAGGTCATTACGGCGGTCACTCAGTTCGTGTTGTGCATTTTCAATTTCTTCCTTGCTCATGGTGAGTTGAGCCGAGAATTCACGAATACGTTTTTCAGCCAATTGAATTTCGAGGTTCTGGAATTCTATTTCCTTGGTAAGTGCATCGTATTCACGGTTGTTGCGAACGTTGTTTTGCTGCTCTTCGTAACGTTTTATGAGCGCATGACTTTCTTTAATTGCAAGCTGCTTGTCAGCAATCTGCTTGTCGAGCAATTCAATTTCCTGAATGTAATTATCAATCCGGGTTTCAAGACCAGCAACTTCATCTTCGAGGTCTTCCACTTCCAGTGGTAATTCCCCGCGAACAATCTTTATACGATCTATTTTTGAATCGTTTTGCTGAAGCGTATACAAAGCGATGAGTTTTTTCTCAATGGAACTCTCTGTTTCCTCTTTCGAAGGCTCAGCAGGAACACGGGTTCCGGTTGTTTCGCCCGATTCGGTCGCATTTGCAACTTTATTGATCTCGTCACCGATTGATTCAGCTGGGTTAGCAAGACTTTTTGCCATAGCAGATTATAATGTTTTACGTTGATTTACAAATAATTAACCGGATTAGTATTTGATCCGGAAATAAAGAGTGCAAAAGTAGTAAATTTTTTCTTTAATAAGGTATATATCAGTTCTTTTGTGAATTGTTCACTTTCATAATGCCCGATATCGGCCAAAATCATAGCATCACCAGGCAGAAAAAAGTCGTGATACTTAATATCTCCGGTTAGATAAATATCAGCGCCACAGTTCATTGCATCTTTAATTAAGAAACTGCCCGAGCCTCCGCAAACTGCCACACGTTGCACTTTTTTATTTTTAAGTTCAGTATGCCTTATGCATCCGATGTGCAGAATATTTTTTATGCCCTGTAAAAAATCTTTTGCATCCATTGCATTTTGAAGATTCCCGATCATTCCGGCTCCGATTTTGTGATGTGGATTGTTCAAAGTGTATATATCAAAGGCAACTTCTTCGTATGGGTGGGCCTGCTTCAACGCATTGATTATAGCGTTTTCGAGGTATGCGGGAAAAATGGTTTCAATACGAAACTCTGGCTCTGCATGAAGTTTGCCAGGTTCGCCCACAAATGGAGTCGCACCTTCGAGTGCCCTGAATGTACCCTCACCATTTGAATTGAAACTGCAACTATCATAATTGCCGATTTGACCGGCTCCGGCATTAAACAGCGCATTGCGCACAGCGTTGGCATACGAAACCGGGCAAAATGTTACCAGTTTCCTGAGTATTCCGGGCATTGGCCTTAAAATTTCAGGATGTTGGATTCCGATTTTCTGACACAGGATATGATTTACTCCTTCGTAATGGTTATCCAGATTAGTATGAAGCGCATAAATAGCGATGTTTTCCTTCAAGGCCCTCATTACCAGCCGCTCCGTTTCGCTGCGCCCGGTTATACTTTTGAGACCCGAAAAAATCAACGGGTGGTGTGAGATTACCAGATTGCACTTTTTTTCTATCGCTTCGTCAAGAATATCGCTGGTAACATCGAGACAAATCAGTGCACCGCTGATTTCTGTTTCTTCCAGGCCGATGAGTAAACCGGAATTATCATAATTTTCCTGCAATGCTAATGGGACTAACGATTTGAGGTAAGAAGTAAATTCTGATAAAATCATATAACGGGCCTAAGGTAACTGTGTGCTGTAAAAGTAATAAAAATTCAATTTTTTACAACCAATCTCTGCAATGATCATATTAAAAACGAATTGCAGACAAGATGCTGTTTCAAAAAACACCATTTTTTCTGGATATCATAATTAACCGGGCCTAATTTGTTAGGTTCAGCAAAAAATGTTTGTACCTTTATCACATGGAAGCTTTCAGATTTTTACTTTTTCCTTTTGCCTTATTGTACGGGCTTGTTGTACGGGCCAGGAATTTTCTGTTTAATATTAAGCTTCTTCCCTCCGAAAGATTTGATATCTCTGTTATCTCCGTCGGGAATTTAATTGCCGGGGGCTCAGGTAAAACTCCAATGGTAGAATACCTGGTTCGGTTACTGGGTGAAAATTCCACTATTGCTACCCTGAGTCGTGGTTATAAACGTAAAACCAGAGGGTTCCGGCTGGCAGGCGAAAATGAAACGGTTGAAACCCTGGGCGATGAACCGCTGCAATACCATCAGAAATTTGATTCACTTCATGTGGCAGTTTGTGAAAAGCGGCGCGAGGGCATACGTGAATTACTCAAAAATGTTGAGGGGCTTGAAGTTGTGATCCTTGATGATGCTTTTCAGCACAGGTTTGTTAATCCTAAATTATCAATACTGGTTACAGATTATTTTAAACTATACCACAGGGATTGGCTCTTGCCTTACGGCCGCCTGCGTGAACCTATTTCGGGCCGAAAACGTGCTGATATTATTGTTGTTACCAAAACACCCAGGATTTTTTCGCCCATTGTCCGTAAGCAACTCATCGAAGATATTAAGCCTTACCCGGGGCAGCTTGTGTGTTTTTCATATATCAACTATCTGCCATTTGAGCCGGTTTATAAGGGGCGCTGCAATTATTCGGCAATGAAGGAGAACGTGTATTCAATCATTATGGTTTCGGGCATAGGCAATCCGGGACCCATGGAGGAGTACCTTCGCAGGTCTTGTACGGAACTTGAACTCATGGAGTTTCCCGATCACCACCAGTTTGTTGAAAAGGATTTACTCATCCTGAAGGATAAGTTCAAATACCTGCCCACAAAACGGAAAATAATTGTAACTACCGAGAAAGATGCCAAACGCCTGCAGAATGAAGCAGCAGAAGCGATCTTAGGCGATTTACCCATTTTTTATACACCTATTACTTTCGAATTTCACCCGGCAGATAAACAGGTATTTGACCAGGCGATTCTGGAGGCTGCTAAGAATGGTAAAAGCAGCTGATATTTATTTTTACAGGAATAAATCGGTAATCGCAAAAACAGCGAAAACAATACTGGCAATGCCATTCAGCGTGAAAAATGCAACATTCACTTTCCTTAAATCGTTATATTTTACGATGGTATGCTGGTAAAACAGCAATATGCAAAATATCCCCAGACCGATCCAGTAGATTGTCTTGAAAGTACCCAGCAGCCCGGCTGAAAACAAAAGCACGGCTGTAATAATGTGTAATACCAGCGATAAATTCAACGCGCTTTTTCTTCCCAGCCAAACCGGTATCGACCTGAGGTGATTTTGTTTATCAAATTCATCGTCCTGTAGAGCATAAATAATATCGAATCCCGACACCCAGCATAACACTGATATTGAGATTATCACAGGAATCCAGTCGAAAGCACCCGTAACTGCCATATACGCACCAGTGGGTGCCAAAGCCAGGCCAAGCCCGAGAACGAAATGCGATAAAGCGGTAAATCGCTTGGTAAGGCTATATCCTAATATTACAATTAATGCGACCGGTGAAAGATAGAAACAGAGCCGGTTGATAAACCATGTGGCTGCAATAAAAAGCAATGCGTTTGCAATGCAAAACATTAAGGCTGAGCGTTCCCCGATTTTCCGGGCAGGTATTTCGCGTTGTGCTGTACGGGGATTTATTTCATCAATGTCCCTGTCGGCCCAGCGATTAAAACTCATGGCCGCGTTACGGGCAAAAAGCATACAAAGCAATACCAGCAGCAGGAGTTGTAAACTTAATGGTTCGCTGGTATGAATGGTTGCAAGTGAAAACCCAAGTAATGCAAAAGGAAGTGCAAATATTGTATGCGGAAATTTAACGAGCGACAGATAATTATTTATTTTCGCAATCATATTTTGAAACAACATGAGTCCCGGTTTTTGTTCTAAGAGGGAACAAAAATACACAAGGATAGTTTCCGAAGTGAAATTATTTTAATAATTCACCATATTCCTGTTCATGAAGCAGTCTTTTTTTATGGCACTGGCGTACCTGCGACACTTGAGGAAATCAGGTTCGGGTTATCAGGCGGATTATCCTTTTATTAATGATTTAGTAAAGCATGTGATACAAAACCAGGCTCATCATGAGGTTTACCATCTGATAGGGCAACTCAGGAAACGACTGCTTCAAAAAACACAGGTAATTGAAAGTACCGATTTTGGCTCGGGAGCAGGTAACAGGAGCTATAAACTTAACTTCGTGAGGGTTGCTTCCATTGTTAAAAACAGTGCCATAAGCGAGCGATGCGGTATGGTTTTATTCAGGCTTGTTGAATACTTTAAACCACAAACCATCATTGAACTCGGTACGTCAGTAGGTATAAGTACCTTATACCTGGCAATGGCTAAGCAGGATGCAAAAGTGATCACCCTCGAAGGATGTACTACCAAATCGGAACAGGCTGCGGCAAATTTCAGCGCCATGAAGCTTGAAAATATTATACAGCATATCGGGCGTTTCGATATTGTACTGCCCCAGGTTATCAATGAAACACCGCAGGCTGATCTCGTTTTTATTGATGGAAATCATACCTATGATGCAACCATGGCTAATTTCAGCGCATTACTTGCGATTTCGCATCCGGAAACCGTTTTTGTTTTTGACGACATACACTGGTCGGCAGGCATGCAAAGGGCTTGGGACGAAATATCAGGCCATGAACGCGTTTCACTGAGCATTGATTTGTTCCGTATGGGGATCGTATTCCTAAGGAAAGATCTAAAGAAGCAGAACCTGGTAATCAGGCTCTAGGATTTATCCGGACTTAACTTTAATCGTAGTGTCTTTTGATGAAAATGGTTGTTCCGGAAGTCATTCAGCATGAAATTTTGAATAAAATTTTTGCTTCCGGGTTTTCTATCTCCAAGTTTACACCAAAGTTTAAATATTATTTGTCGGTGAGAAGTAAAAAACACGAAATAACTTGCGGATTTCAATAAGGGTCATGATAAAAACTACTACTTTTGTTATCAAATCATTTTATTCCATTACACATGAGTAAGCAGGAAATAATCCGTTTAACTGATATTACACGTACATATAAGGTTGGTACCGAGTTGGTAAGAGCATTACGTTCGGTATCACTGTCCGTATATAAAAACGAATTTGTAGCGCTGATGGGCCCTTCGGGATCAGGCAAATCGACACTGATGAATTTGCTGGGCTGTCTGGATACCCCAACCAGTGGTCAGTATATCCTGAACAACCAGGATGTCAGCAAACTGAATGACAATGAACTTGCCAGGATCCGAAACAAAGAGATAGGTTTCGTTTTCCAGACATTCAATCTGCTTCCTAGGAGTACTGCATTGGATAATGTTATGCTTCCGCAGGTATATGCCGGTTTTTCGAAAGCCGCCAGGCTGGAACGGGCCAACGAGGTAATTGCCAGTGTTGGACTTACCGACAGAGCTTCGCACAAACCCAACGAACTTTCGGGCGGCCAGCGTCAGCGCGTGGCAATCGCCAGGGCCCTGGTTAACAAACCGTCCATTATCCTTGCCGACGAACCAACTGGAAACCTCGATTCCACTACTTCGTACGAAATTATGGGTGTACTCGAACAGATTCACAAGGCAGGTAATACCATTATACTTGTTACGCACGAAGAAGACATCGCACGTCACGCCCACCGGATTATCAGGCTTATGGACGGAAAAGTGTCAGACGATTACCAGAATACCAATATTATTTCCGCAGCCCAGCTTTTGAACAATTAATACATGACTGGTTGTTATATTAACACCTGCGATTAAAAATTACCCAAATAAAGTATCGTCGCCTCAAAGGGTGAAAATATATTATGGATAGCAACTGGAAGATTTATACCAAAACGGGGGATAAGGGCGAAACATCACTGATTGGTGGTACGCGCGTTCCCAAGTATCACGATAGAATTGAAGCTTATGGCACCCTCGATGAACTTAACTCGTTTATCGGGCTGTTGCGCGATCAGATTTCGGACAAACACATACAGGAAGTATTATTAAGGATACAGGAAAATATTTTTACAGCCGAATCGTTGCTGGCCACGGAACCCGATAAAGAGATAAGCCGTTCGCTACCAACGCTTTCGGAGGAAGACGTACACACACTTGAGCTGGAAATAGATGATATGAACCAGCATTTACCACCCTTAAATTCATTTTTGTTACCCGGTGGACATCCCCTGGTATCGCTCAGCCATGTTTGCCGTACCGTCTGTCGCAGAAGTGAAAGAATAATAATTAAATTGTCGGTACACATGGAAGTTGATGAAGTTGTGATACGATACGTGAACCGTCTGTCCGATTACTTGTTCGTACTTGCCCGCGAATTGGCTTTTTGTAATCATGTGGCCGATTTGCCATGGAAACCTAAGCTGCCCAATACCTGAGTATAATTTATACAGGAAAATCCAGTATTTTTAGTGCTAATTTTGTCGGTAAAACACCTAATATTTAACAAGTTATTCACAAAATTAAGGCAGGTATTGATTTTTATGTTGAATAGATTATTTTTGCAAAAAATTTAAACCTAATTTTTGAGAAAATGTACTGGACGTTAGAATTAGCCTCAAAACTTGAGGATGCCCCCTGGCCCGCTACAAAAGAAGAGCTTCAGGACTTCTGTGTTCGTTCAGGAGCTCCTATGGAAGTTATTGAGAACCTCCAGGAACTGGAAGATGAAGGAGAGATATACGAAAGCATCGAAGATCTCTGGCCTGATTATCCTTCTAAGGAAGATTTCTTCTTTCACGAAGACGAATATTAACAGAATTTTATCGGGGCGTTGGCAAAACCAACGCCCCGGTTTGTTTTTAAGATGTTTGTGAAAAATAAAAAAATCAAAAATCCTGATTTCCGTCTTTTTGCCAGCATTTAAATTATCTGCCACTTTGTCGGGAAAATATTATTTCTGCACGGTTTCTTGTTTTGGTACTGCTTTTGCCATATCCCAATCTGTATTTCGAGGATTATTGCCTTTTGCGGGAATACATTATCTTTGCATGCCATACTGAACTCATTAATGTTCGCTTAATCCATTACTAAAATGCTTAATTCATTTCTGAAAATGATTTCGGGCGGTACCAAATCCGACCGCGATATAAAAAACATCACACCTTTAGTAGAAAAAGCCAAGGTTGAATTTGCAAAACTTCAGTCACTCGACAATGATGGTCTGCGGGCAATGACAACCATGTTCAGGCAAAAAATTGCCGATAATGTTCAGGCTGAACGCGATGAAATTGATTCCATCAAAGCAAGGATAGAAACCGATTTTGATATCGACATCGAAGAAAAAGAAGAGCTCTATAAACGTATTGATTTCCTGGATAAAGAAGAATACCGCAAAACCCAGGATACCCTGATGGAAATTTTACCTGCCGCTTTTGCAGTAGTGAAAGAAACCGCCCGAAGATTCAGCGAAAACGAAAAACTTGAAGTAACCGCAACCCAGTTCGACCGCGACCAGGCCGCGCGTAAGGACAGTGTAAATATTGTTGGCGATAAAGCATACTGGGATAACCAGTGGATGGCTGGTGGAAATATGATTACCTGGGATATGGTACACTACGACGTTCAGCTCATCGGGGGTATTGTACTGCATTCGGGGAAAATCTCGGAAATGGGTACCGGCGAAGGTAAAACCCTGGTTGCAACCCTGCCAATCTATCTGAATGCATTGCCCGGCAAAGGCGTACATGTTGTAACTGTTAACGATTACCTGGCAAAACGTGACTCGGAATGGATGGGCGTTCTGTTCGAATTCCACGGGCTGAAAGTAGATTGTATC
>CALCJE010000231.1 GCA_937965665.1 uncultured Bacteroidales bacterium | reverse complement strand
ACGAGATGCCTAAGTGACTGGAGTTCAGACGTGTGCTCTTCCGATCTCACAACCTGCCCACCGGCCCAACCCGGAATACGAAGCGCTACCGAGAAGTACTTCTGGTCCGAAGGTTTCAGGGTTACAGTGACTTTTCCGTTCCAGGGATAATCGGTAATTTGAGTAACATGAGTCTTGCTTCCGTTCAGGTCGATATCAGTTTCGTTCTGGATATAAAGATTCAGGTAGATGGTCGACTTATCATGTGCATAAATATAACCAGGTATCGAAGGCAGGAAACGGCATACATTACTCGGGCAACAGGCACATCCAAACCAGGGTGAACGCTCATGCTGACCGCGCGACTCGAGTGGGTTGGGGTAAAAGAAATGATCGCCGCTTAACGAAACGCCCGACAATAATGCATTATATAAACTGCGTTCGAGCACATCCATATATTTCGAATCGCCATGAAGCAGGATCATGCGGTAGTTCCAGTACACGTTCCCGATGGAAGCACAGGTTTCGCAATAGGCTGACATGTTGGGAAGATAATATGGTTCGCCAAAGCCTTCGTTGTTGCCGCCTGAACCTATGCCACCGGTAAGGTAATACTTGGTGTAGATAAGGTCGTTCCATATTTTGGTCAAAGCATTGTTGTAACCTGTATTGCCGGTGATGGCAGCCAGGTCGGCCATGCCCGAGTACATGTAGGTAGCCCGTACAGCATGCCCTACTATCTTATCCTGATCCACAACCGGTTTATGTGCCTGGTTGTATTCGTCGCCACCATGGCGGATATCGAGCATGTACTGTGCCAGCTCCAGGTATTTCTTTTCGCCGGTAACACCATACAGTTTTACAAGCCCCATTTCAATCACCTGGTGCCCCGGGTAATAAGGTAATTGCTTACCGATAAAATCATGATAAACCAGGTTAGCGCTCTTGATGGCTATATCAAGCAGTGTGCGTTTGCCGGTTGCCTGGTAATGAGCAACAGCAGCCTCGTACAAATGCCCCAGGTTATATAGTTCGTGGCTTAGTTCGGGATCTTTTTCCCAACGTTTTTTGCCTACCCATTCGTGCATGTGCAGCGAATCGATGGTACGGTTGGTATAAAGATACCCGTCAGGCTCCTGTGCAAGACCGATATAATAAATCAGCGTGTCGATGGATCGCGAAAGATTCTCGTCGGGGGTGGTTTGCAGCGTAAAACTGGCGCCTTCTATAATTTTATAGATATCGGAATCATCGAAAGGATACAGCGAACAGAAAGATCCTTTTTCGAGTTTGCCAGCAATTTTAAAATTTTTGATGCGTCCGGTTTCCCTGCACTTTTGTATGGCAATAGGAATGGTAACATCGTGGTTGGTGCGGATACGTGGTGCCCAGAAATTGTCGGTTACATGCACTGCAGTAAATGGGACAGGTCCGATTGGATAGGATGGTCCCGATTGCGCTTTTGCAAGATTTGCATTAATCACCATGGCTGTAAGCAGCAACAAAAAACCGATTATTTTTTTCATAGTTTTTGATTTAAAGTAATTGTTCCTGTACGGAATATTGGGTGGCTCTAACTCAAATTTAATCGGAAACCTGCTTACCGGCCGGGTGGAACCACCGACCCGGCCAGTTTTGCAGAAACATACCAACCAACCAATTTGTATTTATAATCAGAGTCTTACGAGTATTTATCAATTATTCATTGCATTCAGTGATGAAGGATGCTTTGTATTTTTTACTGTATGCTTTATCCTACCTATTCAATTTCGAGCACTACAAATGATTTTGCAGGCATTTGAAGCTCAATAACATTGTTATTGATTTTAATGGCCGTGAAGGGTTTTGGAACTACCACATCAGGCTTGTCGAAAGTATTGCAATCAGTAATATTGGCGGAACTCAAAATCTCTCCGGTCGCCTTTTTAATTTTAAAATTCGTGAGGTCGCAACTTACCTTTTGTCCGCGGGAAGCGTACAAATTGGCTACCGAAAGATGAATTTTCCCATCAGCTGATCTGGAAACAGAATAGCTCACCGAAGGAATGCTGTCGGCTTCCAGTTTATATTGTTCGCACTTAATGGTCGATGGCAGGAGCTTTGAATCCTGGTGAACAGCCATCATTTTGAAAATGTAGTATGTAGGAGTAAGTACCATTTTTTCCTTGTCGGTAAGTATGACTGATTGAAGCACATTCACAGTTTGCGCAATGTTGGCCATCTTCACCCTTTCCGCATGTTTGTTGAAAATATCCAGGTTAATGGCTGCCAGTAACGCATCGCGCAACGAATTCTGCTGGTACAGAAACCCCGGATTGGTGCCAGGTTCCACATCGTACCATGCCCCCCATTCGTCAACAGCCAGAAATATATTTTTCTCAGGATCATACTTATCCATGATAGCTGAATGTTTTGAAATCAGTTCTTCCATATGCATAGTAGTTGCGAAACTGTGTATCCAGTTTTTCTCAGTAAAACTACTTGCCGAACCTTTTTTATCCCATCCGTCAGGAACCGTATAAAAATGAAGCGAAAGTCCTTGCATGGCCCATCGTGCGCCGTCATCCTTCATCAGTGTTTCTGTCCAGTTGTAATCATCGCTGTTAGGGCCACAGGCGATCCGTTTCATTTGGTTTCCCGAATAATTATGAAGGAAATTCGAGTACCGTCTTAATTCGTTAGTGTAATATTCAGGGGTCATACTTCCACCGCAACCCCAGTTTTCGTTGCCTATTCCGAAATATTTTACTTTCCAGGCTTTCTCGTGCCCGTTTTTTTTACGCAAATCCGTCATAGGACTTTTATTATCTGAAGTCAGGTATTCAACCCATTGCGCCATTTCCTGAACAGTACCGCTTCCCAAATTTCCGGTTATATATGGATCGCAACCCAGCAAATCAATAAGCCTCATAAACTCGTGGGTACCGAATGAGTTATCTTCGGTCACGCCTCCCCAGTTGGTATTGATGATGGAAGGGCGTTCGGATGCAGGGCCCAAACCGTCTTTCCAGTGATAAGTGTCGGCAAAACAACCACCTGGCCAACGAAGATTTGGGATCTTCATATCGCGCAAAGCCTTCACTACATCATTGCGAATGCCGTCGGTATTGGGTATTTTCGAGTCCTTTCCTACCCATATTCCCTCGTAAATGCAATGACCAAGATGTTCAGCGAAATGGCCGTAAATATCTTTACTAATGGTTGCACCCGGTTGATCAGCAATTACTTTGATGCTGCAGCTGGCAGGTGACTCTGCTTTTTGGGCAGATGCAAAACCGGTAATGAAGATAAGGGCGGATAAGAATGCTGTTTTAATTTTCATTTCACATTGTTTTTGTGGACACTACGTATTGATTTCAAATTATTAAGTTCATGTAAACCGGGCCATTGAAAAATATTCCCTGGTTCAGTAAAAGCTGACTGGTATTTTTCTGTAGAAAAACAAGATTTTCAGAGATCATCGCAAGAGCAATGCAATGACATAATTACGAATGAGGTAATTATAAGACGGGAATTTGGAATTTATAACATAAGACACTCAAAGAGGCGTCTGTATGTCTTTATCAGTTTCGGAATAAAGAGTATGTTTCCCATTTTTCCTGTAACTCAAATCGAGATTATGAATGATCTTCCCTTAGATTCTTTTCAATTAAGCGTATAGATTACACTTGTATTTTCGTATGCTAATATACGACAAGAAACAAATAAATGTACATTTTACCCTTATTTTTTCTATACGCTTCCATCTACCTGTTTATTAGCAACATACGAACTATTTACACAAAAAAAACCTGGTTAAAATCTAACTTTATTCCTCCAACTTTAACTCAATTGCGTCGAGTTACCTGATGCCGAGCGCTGTTTGTTATTTTTTTCATCTTAAGGTCTGATATTGAGAAGGAACTGTTAGATTTTTCATCCGTGTAAAGTGTAGCGCGATGTAGTCGAATTCCTTTTTTGCTAATGTCCCGTGAAGTTGTATAGCAATCTTTTTTGTGATAAAGGAGTTCTGCAAAAGCAAGCTTTTTGATGCATAAATGTTGTTTTGCTGAATCCTGATATCACAAAAAAGATCAAATTTGATTGCTATTTCTTCATAATTTCAGCTTCGATTACTTTTCCGTATCGGGAGTAATCAGCATATATCGCTTCATACTTCCCTGCATTTTCAGGGTTTGGCCTGTATTCAGTTTCGAAACCGCTTCCCATAAATTTTTGTGCTTCGAGCACATCGGGATACACGCCACCAACTACAGCCGCTGCCATAGCCGAGCCAAGCGCGCAAGCCTGCTCGCTGCGGGCAACCAAAATAGGTTTATTGATCACATCGGCAACCACCTGCATGATGAAAGGCGATTTTTTGGCTACGCCGCCAAGGGCAATTATGCCCTCAATCGGAATGCCTTCGCTGATAAAGCGGTCGACAATTTTCTTTGCCCCGAAAGCGGTTGCTTCAACTAATGCACGAAAAATACGTGGAGCATCTGAACCTAAGTTTAATCCAAGAATGGCTCCTTTCAACACCTGGTTTGCATCGGGAGTGCGTCGGCCATTCATCCAGTCGAGGGCAAGCACACCTGATTCGCCAACCGGAATTTTTTCGGCTTCAATGCTCAGCTGAGGTATCATCTGGTCGGCCATTTCGCTGATGAGTTTCTTTTTGGTTTCTTTATCTATCAATGTGGATTTCGAAATTAATTCTTCCGCGGGCCACATCAATACATTTTTAAACCAGGCATAAATATCACCAAATCCGGATTGACCGGCTTCGAGACCAAGCATACCAGGAACTACAGATCCGTCAACCTGTCCACAAATTCCTTTTACCAGCTTGTTTCCAACTTCTTCGAGCGGTGCAATCAGAATATCACAAGTTGAGGTTCCCATTACTTTACTGAGGTAGTATGGCTTGATTTCGCCACCTAGTGCGCCAAGGTGAGCATCGAAGGAACCGGCACCCACAGCCACATTTTCGCTTAATCCTAGTCTTTTGGCCCATTCGGGTGTGAGCGTTCCGATTTTAACATCGCAGGCATAGGTATCTTTAAAAAGCCTGTCGCGCAGTCCGGCAAGCAAAGGATCCAGTTTTACCAGGTATTCTTCGGTTGGCAATCCGCCAAAAGCCTCATGCCACATGGCTTTATGGCCGGCGGCGCATCGGCTGCGTTTCATCGTTAATGGATCGGTGGTTCCTGATATCAAGGCAGGAATCCAGTCGCAATGCTCCACCCATGAAAAAGCAGCTTCCCTTACTTTTTCGTCTTCGCGGAGCACATGCAGAATTTTTGCCCAGAACCATTCGGAAGAATAAATACCGCCTTCGAACTGGGTGTAATCAATGCCGCCCCAGGTGCGCGAAACCGTATTGATCAAATCAGCTTCAGCAGTGGCCGTATGATCTTTCCACAACACAAACATGGCATTCGGATTTTCGGCAAATTCAGGAAGCAATGACAAAGGCGTTCCATTTTTATCCACTGCAACGGGTGTTGATCCGGTTGTATCCACCGAAATGGCAATGATATTTTCGGCAACACCTGCAGGGGCTGCAGCTATAACTTGTTTTATGGTTGTTTCGAGGCCTTCCACATAATCAAGCGGATGCTGCCGAAACTGGTTTTTCGTTGGGCTGCAGTATTTTCCCTGCTTCCAGCGCGGGTAATAAAAAACAGAGGATGAAATTTCGGTTCCATTGGTTGTATCGACCAATACAGTACGAACTGAATCGGTACCATAATCGACGCCTAAGGTGTATTTTGCCATTTTTGAAAATTATTTGTATGCTATGTGAATCGTATTTTACTTATGAATTTTAACCCTATTTCTGACCGTAATACGCATTTTTACCATGCTTGCGGTTAAAGTGTTTGTCGAGAAGATATTGATTGATCGGATTCTCGTTTCCCAATTGAAAAGTAAACATAGCCATCCGGGCAACCTCCTCGAGCACAACCGCATTGTAAACTGCTTTGTCAGCATTGGTTCCCCAGGCAAAAGGGCCATGATTTCCTACCAGCACGCCGGGCATATGCAGCGGATTCCTGCTTTTGAAAGTTTCCGCAATCACCACACCGGTTTCCTTTTCATATCCCCTGTCTACTTCTTCCTGTGTTAAAATCCGGGTACAGGGAATTTCACCATAAAAATGATCAGCATGTGTTGTCCCCATAGCAGGTATTGCTTTTAACGCCTGAGCCCACGCAACAGCATAGGTTGAATGCGTGTGCACGATTCCGCCGATTTCAGGAAATGCTTTGTATAGTTCGATGTGTGTAAGTGTATCCGACGAAGGTTTATACTTCCCTTCTATTACCTTTCCGTTGAGGTCAACAACAACCATATCAGAGGCTTGCATATCATCGTACGAAACTCCACTGGGCTTGATTACGAGTAGTTTTTCTGTACGGTCGATGCCGCTCACATTGCCCCAGGTAAACATCACCAAACCGTGTTTTACCAAATCGAGGTTTGCTTTCAGGACCGCTTCTTTTAAGGCTTCCAGCATATTTTATTTTACTTAGTAAGTTATTTGAAAAGGCAGGAAAGCCCGTGGGCTCTCCTGCACCCCTGTATTTTACCAGAAATAGATATAGAATAAAGAACAAAGCACTACAACTCCCAAGGAAGCTATTACATCCCACTTGTTCCAGCTTTGCCTGATGAGGGCCTTGTAATCTTTAGTAAACGTTACAAACTCAATCTGTTTTTCCGTAGGCTTAGGAGTGAAAAACGACACAACAGCCATAAACGCCATGATGAAAACCAGCAACCATATCTCAAAGATGAGCCAGTTGGTATGCCAGAACCAATGAGTTGATTCCCAATACCAGCCGGTCATTACATCTTTTCCTGTATTGGTAAAGATGTTGGTGAGCAAGCGAACCATACCAATTAAAAAACCTACGATCAAACCAAATTCACCGGCCTTCGGCGTAATCCGCTTGGAAAATATCCCCAATACGAACACAGCTACCATCGCAGGAGCAAGCAGTGATTGAATTCCCTGCAGGTAGGAGTACAAACTGCCGAGACTCATCATTACAGGTATCCATACAATGCCGAGTATTACTACCACTACTGTTGCAATACGGCCTACCAATACATACCTGGCCTCGGTTTTGCCTTTGAACATGGGTTTATAAAAATCTTCGGTATAAAGCGTAGCACAGGAATTGAAGAACGCCGCCAGCGAAGCAACCAATGCGGATATAAAGCCAATGGTAACAATGCCTTTCACACCGGCAGGCAATACAAACTTAACCATCGACCCAAAGGCTGTATCCGGGTTTTCTAATGTAAATCCACTGTCGGGACGTGCAGCCAATGCAGCAGCGATCATACCGGGTATAAGAAACATAAATACAGGCAACAATTTAAAGTAACCGGCAGCGATGGTTCCTCTGCGCGCACGTTTCATTACTACATCATTAGCCTCACCTTTCGATTGTCCCAATACCCGTTGAACAATATGCTGATCGGTTGCCCAATACCAAAAGCCGATAATGGTGGCACCGATAAAAACCCAAAAACCGGGATAGTCGTCATATAAAGGGTCGCCTGTATCGAAATGAAACATATGATTTGTGCCATGGGCAACCCCATCGGCTCCAACGCTAAGGGTTTTGGAGTAGTCGATCATGGCAGTCCAGCCATGAGCGATACTGCCATCACCAAGAGCCGACAATCCCAGGAAAAGAACCAGGAATGAACCCAGGATAAGTATAGGTGTCTGAATGGCTGACAGTGTCATAACTCCCTTCATACCACCCAAAACAGTAAAAATACCGGTTAGAACTATCAAACCGATAGCGCCATACCAGAATGGAAGCCCAAGTAAGCTTTCCATAAAAATACCCCCGGTAAATGCTGTTACACTTACTTTGGTCAGCACATAGGCAATAAGCGTAATAATTGAGAGCCACGAACCCGTTGCATGTGTATAGCGATTTTTAAGGAAGTCGGGCATGGTAATGATTTTCCCTAACTTACTGTTCATGAGCTGGTAAAAAGGCACAAAGAGCCAGCCCAGGATGAGAATCATCCAACCTTGCATTTCCCAATGCGCCATGCCTACACCCGCTTTTGCACCTGTACCGGCAAGCCCAACCAGGTGTTCAGAGCCAATATTGGCAGCAAAAATTGCAGCTCCAATAATATACCACGGCTCACCTTTCCCGAAAAGGTAGTCTTCGCTGTCAGCTCCTTGTTGCGCGCGCTTGTGTTTTTGTATAGAACGCCATACAGCCCAGGCTACTGCCACAATTCCAACTGCGATAATCACCCAGTCGAGCCAGATAAATTCATGTGAAGTCCAATTCATATTAAATGTATTAGGTTTTTGATTTTACATTTATAAAAGAAAGCCGGAGTAATCTCAGTGAAACTCCGGCCAACTAATCTATTGCAGTGGTTTACCAAGCATAAAGGAAGCATCATTCCATTTCAGTTCCTTTTTGAACGCACGAATGTTGGTATCGTTGTCAATGATAACAAACTCAATACCCATCATTTCGGCAAAGTCTTCCATATATTCGGTGTTTAATGCCATGCTAAAACTGGTGTGATGTGCACCACCTGCCAAAATCCAGGCATGAGCGCCAATTTCGAGGTTAGGTTCGGGAACCCATAAAGCACGGGCAACCGGCAATTTGGGAAGTGCTTCGGGCTTAACCACTGTAACCGGGTTGACAATCATGCGCATACGGCCACCCATATCCACCAAAGTAGCATTGATTCCTTTTCCTTCGGGAACATTAAATACAAATCGTGCCGGGGCATCTTTGCCTCCAATTCCCAGCGGATGCACCTCGATACTTGGCTTGCTTTCAGCAATCGAAGGACAGATTTCCAACATATGGGCACTCAAAATGGCAGGTTGTTTTGGATCCAGGTGATAGGTATAATCTTCCATAAACGAGCAACCACCTTTTAATCCCTGCGACATCACCTTCATAATGCGCACCAGGGCCGATTGCTTCCAGTCGCCTTCGGCACCAAAACCATAACCTTGCTCCATCAACCGCTGCGATGCCAGGCCTGGTAATTGTTTCAAACCAGTGAGGTCTTCGAAGTTTGTGGTAAATGCTTTGTAGTTGTATTTATCCAGAAAGCGTTTCAAGCCAATTTCGATTTTCGCCTGGTAACGGATATTCTCAAGTTCGGTGCTTGCAATGGTATACCTGGCTTTATATTCTTTCATCAGTTCATCAACCTCAGTTTCGTTTACAGCATTCACGCTTTCCACCAATTCTCCAACTCCGTGATAACTAACCTGCCAACCCAGTTTTATCTGAGCTTCTACTTTATCGCCTTCGGTAACAG
Organism: uncultured Bacteroidales bacterium; assembly: GCA_937965665.1. Lineage (GTDB taxonomy): Bacteria > Bacteroidota > Bacteroidia > Bacteroidales > UBA4417 > UBA4417. The sequence continues at coordinate 9,042 of CALCJE010000231.1, read as the reverse complement.
CTACTTCGCGCATATTGTCGCCAAACCGGCAAATCTTTAATCCTTTCGACTCGTTGTACCCCATGGCGGCACGGGTCCAAACGGCAATTTTGTCCACAACATTTTCATCCTGCCAGTGGCCAACCACCACCTTGCGATTCAACCGCAGGCGGGTGCATATAAAGCCGAATTCCCTGTCGCCATGCGCCGATTGGTTCAGGTTCATGAAATCCATGTCAATTTCATTCCAGGGAATGTCGCGGTTAAACTGGGTATGAAGATGTAAGAATGGTTTGTTGAGGACACTCAACCCTCCGATCCACATTTTTGCCGGTGAAAAGGTATGCATCCAGGTTATCAGACCTATGCAATTTTTATCGGTAGTGGCAGCCAGACAGATATCATAAATTTCGGTAGGCGTGGTTACTACAGGCTTGAATACAATTTTTACCGGTATTTTAGCCGACGCGTTTAATGCATTGGCGATGGTTTCGGAATCGATATCCACTTGTTTAAGGGTTTCTTTCCCGTACAAATGCTGACTTCCGGTTACAAACCAAACTTCTGAGTCTTTAGATTTATTCATTTTATGTAAGTTTATTAATGTATTTTCCTTTTTAATTCAGTGAGCAAAAAGATATCCAGCATAAGTTTTTTACTTCCTGCGTCGAAACGAAACCAAGTGCTATCCCAGACTCATTTGAGCACAGCGTTTTGACCTGTATGAATTCAGAAGGCCTGACACTATAAACTTAGTTTGTTTAAAGAGGCTCCTGCAAATTCCTGATAAGCGGTTCTTTTTTCCCTTTAAGCTTGAAAAGAAATCCCTCTCCAACAAGCTTCTGGTATTTCTTATGATCGAACCTATAGTAAAAGGCTCCTTTTTTTGATGAATCTTTATCCTTTTCATCTAATTTTATGAGCAAGCCGGTGTCGAGGATCTGTTTTCTGAAATTACGTTTGTCCAGCTGTTCCTGATAAATACTTTCGTAGAGCGATTGCAGCTGCGGCAGCGTAAATTTCTCGGGAAGCAAATCGAAACCGATTGGTTTACGGTGTGCTTCATCGCTCAGGCTGTGCAATGCCATTTCGACCATTTTCATATGGTCAAAAATCAGTTCCGGCAGTTCATTAATCGGGCACCACCTGGCTCCGTTCTCTGCTGAATGTGCGGGATCAATATCCTGCATTTTAATCAGGGTGTAATACGAGGTTGATATTACACGGGCCCCGGGATCACGGTTAACATCACCATGAGTATAAAGCTGAACCATTTTGATATCTTGCAGCCCGGTAAGTTCATATAGTACACGGTAAGCTGCTTCATCCATACTTTCATCAGGCCCCACGAAACCACCCATGAGCGACCATTTGCCTTTGGCTGGCTCGAACTTACGGTTGATGATTAAAAGTTTCAATTCCCCATCCATAAATCCGAAGATGATACAATCAACAGCCACCAGGTAGGGTGAGTATTTATTGTAAACATCTACTTTAAACTGATTATGAATAATTTCTTCGAGCATAATTTTAAATTTTGTTATTAAACATCCGGGTGTCGTTGTTACGCTTTGCTAACCAAAAATAAGTATTGAAAGCAAAACAAACTTCTTAAACTCCCTGCGAATTTACAACATGCCATCCATTCCATCTGTTGCCAACTTCAGCTATTTGTTCTTTTATCCTCAAAAAGCAGGTAAATTCATGTTTAATTGTATATACGGCAGTAATACCGAAATGGTCATTATTCTTTTCAGACCACCCGGCATGGTGAAAATCCCCGTTAGCCATACAAGTCCGGTTGCTCCATACATTAAATCAATCCCCATCACCGATTCGGGAAAAATGCGGGCCGATAAAAGATAGTCGCTTGTGTTGTCCTTACCAGGTTTCACAACCCAGGTAACTATACCTACCAGGCACAGAAAGAAGATGATTAAAATGAGCCAGTCTAACACTTGCATTTGATCCAAACTTTAGCGATTAATCAGCTGATCTTTAGAACATGTTTATATAAGCGTTATTTTTACACTTATTTTCAATGCTGCTAAGATACAACAAGAATTCAATAATTGTTCATATTACACTTATTATTTTAAAAATTATTTTTAATAGCTGAATTTCAGTAGTTTAAACAAATATTTACTTAATAAATATTAGAAAGATAGGCAAAATTTTGAAATTATCACCAGAAAGAGCTGCTTTTTTAATCAGATAAGTAGCCATAATATCATTTCAGATCAGGAAATGGACTAAAATTTCATTTAGTTCAGAAAGAATTAATCATGCTGTTTGTTACCCGGGAATTTGGTTTCCATTCCGGCTATAAATAAAAATCCTACCTTTGCAACCCATTAACAGGAATACAATTTCAATATACTTTACAAGCATGTCAGATCATCCTTTCAATTTCGGGCTCATCGGGGCAGGTGGTTATATCGCCCCCAGGCATATGAAAGCCATTAAAGAAACAGGTAATAATTTGGTAGCCGCCCTCGACCGCTACGACGGTGTAGGCATTATGGACAGTTATTTCCCTAAAGCCAGCTTTTTTACCGAGCCCGAGCGTTTCGACAGGCACCTGGATAAACTCAGGAGGAAAGGTCCCGGCTTTAAAATTGATTATATCAGCATCTGCTCACCCAATTACCTGCACGATGCCCATATGCGCCTTGCCTTGCGAAGCGATGCCCATGCTATTTGCGAAAAGCCGCTGGTGCTGAACCCATGGAACCTCGATGCGCTTTCGGAACTTGAAAGTGAAACCGGCAAACGGATATATACCATACTTCAGCTCAGGTTACACCCCGCTATTATTGCTTTGCGCGAAAAAATCAAAAACGGCCCTGCTGACAAGGTGTACGATGTAAAACTCAATTATATCACCAGCCGCGGAAAATGGTACCAGATTTCCTGGAAAGGTGACCTTTCGCGTTCAGGCGGTATTGCTACCAACATTGGTATTCATTTTTTTGATATGCTCACCTGGATATTTGGTGATGTAATGGAAAATAAAGTGCAGGTACACGAAAACGACCATGCTGCAGGTTTCCTCAGGCTTGAAAAAGCAAATGTTGACTGGCACCTGAGTATTAACGCCGATCATTTGCCCGAACAGGCCAAAGCAGCAGGCAAACGCACCTACCGGTCGATAACGGTGGATGGCGAAGAAGTTGAATTCAGCGAAGGTTTCACTGACCTGCATACCCGCAGCTACGAACAAATACTGGCCGGCAATGGCTTCGGTCTCGAAGATGCCCGCAGAAGCATCATTATTGCACAGGGTATCAGGAAGCAGATCTGAGAAAGATTGAGGATTGCGCCTGCCTGACTGCGTCAGCAGGCAGGGATGTTAGATGTGGGATGTTAGATGTGGGATGTGGGATTTGGGATGTGGGATTGAAAATTGCGGATTGCGCCTGCCTGACTGCGTCAGCAGGCAGGGATGTTGGATGTGGGATGTGGGATTTGGGACGATTAATTCTTGAACTTGGAACCAGTAGCTTCGTTCCCGATAAATCGGGACAGGCTTTACCTCTCCGCATTGACGCTGAAACTCCTGAAACTCTGAAACCCTTCAAACTCTTCAAACATTTGAAACCCTTCAACACCCAAACCTAAATCCTCCTATCCGCCGGATGGCACAAATTTTGAACTATAACAGCAGCACAAGGTTATTTACACTATAGCAAGTAAAATATTTCAGGTGATTAACCTTGGAAAACAGTGAAAAAGCTTCATACCAAAGCTTTTCATCAAACATGCCACTTGACTTAAAATGAAAATTAGTCCCAATTCAGGACTATGATTCCCATTTTTAAATTAAATTCGCAATCTGCATTGTTTTAAAAACCGTAAAATAAAATCTGATTTATATATGAAGACTGCTTTAATCACAGGAATTACAGGACAGGATGGTGCTTACCTGGCAGAGTTTCTGCTTAAAAAAGGCTACCAGGTACACGGGCTCAAACGCCGTAGTTCACTTTTTAACACGGATCGTATCGATCACCTTTACCAGGACCCTCACTCGGAAAACAGGAATTTCTTCCTTCATTACGGCGATATGACCGACTCATCGAACCTCATACGTATTGTGCAGGAAGTACAACCCGACGAAGTATATAACCTCGCGGCTATGTCGCATGTAAAAGTAAGCTTCGATACCTCCGAATATACTGCCAATGCCGACGGTATCGGCACCTTGCGCTTGCTTGAAGCCATCAGGTTACTCGGGCTCACCAAAAAGACCCGTCTTTACCAGGCATCCACCAGCGAACTTTACGGACTGGTGCAGGAAGTACCGCAGAGCGAACGCACGCCGTTTTACCCCCGCAGCCCATATGCCGTTGCCAAATTATATGCCTACTGGATCACTGTGAATTACAGGGAAGCTTACGATATGTATGCCTGCAACGGGATCCTTTTTAACCACGAGTCACCCATACGCGGTGAAACATTCGTAACCCGTAAGATTACCATGGCTGTTGCCCGCATCGCCCTGGGCATGCAGGAAAAACTATACCTCGGAAACCTTTCGGCCAAACGCGACTGGGGCCATGCCAAGGATTATGTGCGTGCTATGTACCTGATGCTGCAGCAGGAAAAAGCTGAAGACTTTGTTATTGCCACCGGCGTTACCACCATGGTGAAGGACTTTGTAAAACTGGCTTTCGCTGAAGCAGGCATTGATGTAGCTTTTACAGGCGAAGGCCTCAACGAAAAAGGTACCGTGGTTGCCTGCCATAATCCCGAGCACCCCATAGCACCGGGCACGGTAGTGGTACAGGTCGACCCGGCTTATTTCCGTCCCACTGAAGTGGACCTGTTACTGGGCGATCCCACCAAAGCCAACACCAAACTGGGCTGGAAACCGGAACATGACCTGGCTTCGCTGGTTAAGGATATGGTAGAAAATGACCTCAAACTGGCACGCAAGGAGAAATACCTGAAGGACGGGGGATTCCGGGTGATGAACTACTTCGAATAAATTATTGGTTCCACGGATTTTCACAGATTGAACACCGATTATCCCTGAGGTTGTAACTGAGTTGCTAAGATGCGCCAAGAGTAGTATGGTTGATTTATTATATGCCGACGAAACATATGCGATTATTGGTGCCTGCATGGAAGTCCACAGGCATTTGGGGCATGGCTTTCTGGAGGCCGTATATTCTGAAGCGCTGATGGCAGAATTTGAAGAACGGGACATCCCTTATGAAATAAATAAAGAGTTAACCATAGAATACAAGGGCAGTCCATTGTTAAAAAAATACTATGCCGATTTCGTATGTTATGACAAAATACTTATTGAAATGAAAGCTGTTGACAAAATCGCGCCTCCGCATACTGCACAGGTGCTCAATTATTTAAAAGCCACCAAAATGCGTATAGGAATCCTGGCCAATTTCGGTGAAGCAAGCTTCAATTACAAACAATAATTTTGTAGCAACAAACCTGCAGGCTGGCACCAGGCTAAGCCTTGAATTTGTGTAAATCTGTGATTAATCAGTGGACCAATTTTTAATCAGTAAATAGAAATTATGAATAAAACATCAAAAATATACATTGCCGGCCACAAAGGACTTGTGGGTAGCGCATTGCACAGGAACCTGCTGCAAAAAGGGTACACCAACTTCGTAGTCCGCTCCATCGACGAGCTCGACCTCACAAACCAGGCTGCTGTTGGTGCATTTTTCGCCGCCGAAAAACCCGAGTATGTGTTCCTGGCAGCAGCCAAGGTAGGTGGAATTATGGCCAATAACATTTACCGTGGTCAGTTCATCTTCGAAAACCTGCAGATACAGAACAACATTATCCACAACGCCTGGGTACATGGAGTTAAAAAACTGCTTTTCCTGGGCAGTTCCTGTATATATCCCAAAAATGCACCCCAGCCCATGAGCGAGGACTGCCTGCTTACCGGTGAACTGGAATATACCAACGAGCCTTATGCCATTGCCAAAATTGCCGGCATAAAAGTATGCGAAAGCTATAACCTGCAGTACGGCACCAACTTTGTTTCGGTGATGCCTACCAACCTGTATGGTCCCAACGACAACTTCCATCTTAAAAATTCGCATGTATTGCCGGGTATGCTCCGTAAAATGTACCTGGCACACTGCCTCGAAAACAAAGACTGGGCAGCCATTCGCCGTGATTTAACCAGACTCCCGGTTGTTGAAGCTCCTGCCGATGCACCCGAAGAAATCATCCTGAATTTCCTGGCAAGCCAGGGGATCAGCATAGATGCAAATGGCGCTGTTAGTCTCGACCTCTGGGGCACGGGCACGCCGCTGCGCGAGTTCCTGCATGTGGAAGATATGGCCGACGCCTGTGTGTATGTAATGGAAAACATCGATTTCGCAGACCTCAAACCCAAAAATTCAACCGAAGTCCGCAATACCCATATCAATATAGGATCAGGAAAGGAATTAACAATAAGGCAGCTCTCGGAAATTGTGCAAAGGGTAACCGGATTCAAAGGCAATATACGATTTGATGCCACCAAACCCGATGGCACCATGCGCAAACTGCTGGATGTAAGCAAACTTGAAAAGCTGGGATGGAAGGCGAAGATTGAACTGGAAGACGGGATAAAGGGGGTATTTAATAATTTCTACTTGCCAGGCTGAAAGACAAAGAGTTTAACGGTTTGAAGAGTTTGCGCTGCGCGCGTTTGAAGAGTTTAAACATGACCAGTAAAACTTCAGGAAGTAAAACACATATTATTCTCATTGAGAAAATTGAAAATTTCAGCAATACACGGTCCAACAATAGAAGTGTAAATTAAAATGCCATCAAAATGACGATATCTGGTTTTGAAGATCTGGAGATTTGGCAGGATGCCAGGGAGTTGTGCAAGATGATCAGGAATCTTTCAATGCGGGAACCTTTTAATCATGATTTCAGGTTTCGCGACCAGATTAATAGTTCTTCAGGGTCAATAATGGATAATATAGCTGAAGGATTTGAAAGAAACGGAAAGAAAGAGTTCATCCAGTTTCTGAGTATCAGCAAAGGCTCATGTGGAGAAACCCGCTCACAGGTATACAGGGCATTTGATGCCAGCTATATCAGCCAGGAAGATCTTAATGATTTACTTGAACGGACAAAAAAGCTGGGCATAAAAATCGGAAACTTCATAAACTATTTAAAAAACAGTCCATACCTGGGAACAAAGTACAAGTAACCCTCCTTACTTTTATCAATTCAAACATTCCAAACCTTTCAAACCCTTCAAACATTTAAAACTCTTCAAACCATTCAAACCCTTCAAAAATTCCAAATCCTTCGAACATTTCAAACTCCTGCCTGCAGCAGGCAGGCTTCAAACCCTTCAAACCCTTCAAATCCTTTAAACATTTCAAACCTTACAAACCCTTCAAACATTTAAAACTCTTCAAACCATTCAAACCCTTCAAACATTCCAAATCCTTCGAACATTTCAAACTCCTGCCTGCAGCAGGCAGGCTTCAAACCCTTCAAACCCTTCAAATCCTTTAAACATTTCAAACCTTACAAACCCTTCAAACCATCCCCAAAAAATGCCCCTCCCCTCACCCCACGAATCACGCTGGTATGCGGCATACACCAAGTCGCGCTCCGAGAAAAAGGTGCTGAAGCGGCTTCTCGAAAACGGCTTCGAGGCTTACCTGCCTATACAGCGCAAACGGAAGCAATGGAGCGACCGCCTCAAATGGGTTGAAGAGCCGCTGATCCGGTCCTATATCTTTATCAAGGTAAACGAAAGCGAATACTACAATGCGATAAACACGCCCGGACTGGTATGCTATGTTACTTTCGAAGGAAAAGCTGCACCCATCCCTGATCGCCAGATTGAATTTTTGAAAATGCTCCTCAACGAAGGCGCTGAGATGGAAGTAAGCAACGAACGCTTTGCCCCCGGCCAGAAGATCATTGTGGTTTCGGGAACGCTGGTGGGCATGCAGGGCGAAATGGTAGAATACCGTGGCCGCAGAAAAGTGTTGGTACGGCTGGGCTCCACCGGCACTAACCTGCTGGTGACCGTTAGCCTCGACTTGATTGAAAAAGAATAAAAACTAATTTTAACTTTGCAGACAGGTATGGTTAGGGAGAAAAGTGAAAAGTGCCTGGGCAACGTAAAGATCCGAACATTTGAACAATTGAACAATCGAAACTCTGAAACTTTGAAACTCTGAAACTCTGAAACATTGAAACCATGAAAACTTGAACTCTTGAACCCCTTGAACCCCTTGAACCCCTTGAACCCTTGAAACTCTTGAAACCTTGAATTAAATCCTATGAAATCTTACCATATCTCCATGATCGGCCTTGGCTACGTTGGCCTTCCCCTTGCCGTTGAATTTGCAAAACATTATGCTGTAACTGGTTTCGATATCAACCAGGCGCGCATCAACGAAATTAATACCGGCCACGACAGCACCCTCGAAGTGGAAGATGCTAACCTGCAGAGTGTACTGGTTAAAAACAAACCTGCCGGCACCGGGCTCTATCTCACCAGCAAACTCGACGAAATCAGCGATTGCAATATCTACATTGTAACCGTGCCTACCCCTGTGGATAAAAACAACCGCCCCGACCTCACGCCCCTGGTTAAAGCCAGCGAAAGCATAGGCAAGGTGATCAAAAAAGGAGATATTGTGATTTATGAGTCGACGGTATACCCGGGTTGCACTGAGGACGACTGTATCCCGGTAATTGAAAAAACTTCAGGGCTCCGCATGAATGTCGATTTTTATGCCGGCTATTCGCCCGAGCGTATTAACCCCGGCGACAAAGAACATACCGTTACCACCATACATAAAATAACTTCGGGCTCCACTCCGGAGATTGCCGAGGAAGTTGACCAGCTTTATAAAAAGGTGATCAAGGCAGGCACGCATAAAGCCCCCTCCATCAAAGTAGCCGAAACTGCCAAGGTGATCGAAAATTCGCAGCGCGACATCAATATCGCTTTCGTGAACGAGCTGGCCCGCATCTGTGCCCATATGAACCTCGATACGCACGCCGTGCTGGAAGCTGCCGGCACCAAATGGAACTTCCTTAAGTTTTGGCCCG
>CALCJE010000230.1 GCA_937965665.1 uncultured Bacteroidales bacterium | reverse complement strand
TACTCTTTCCCGATTTTTGCATCTTTTACCAGGTCCGATAAGGAATACCAGTAGCCTTTAACCGGCAGTTCGTGTTGTTTCGACAGATCGAAAACCAGCAGGCGCGAATCGCAGGGCGATACCAGGTGAGTGGGTTCCCGGTCTATAGGCCGGGCATTATCCTTGAGTTCGCGGGTAAAAAAATCATTAAAACTCCGGAACGAATCAAGCGGTCGCTTGATTTCATAAGTATTTATTTTATAGTGCTTTATAAACTTAGATATCTGGTACACACTTCCCCGCCCATTCATAAACCTGCCATAAATCCTCGAAACATTACGCTTGTTCAGGAACATACTGTTAAACATTTTCCCGATCCCTGAATTGTACAGAAACGCTAACCCGTTGACCTTGTAGGTGTTTTCGTATTCAAAACTCCTGGTAGTTCTGTTGTAAAGTTTAGGTTTATTCATTCGGGTTAATTTAAGAAGGGACGAATTTATGATAAAGTTCCTGATTTTTGATACTTCCTTTCAAATAGATAGGGAAATCAATCATTTTGTATTCCGGGCAGCAACAGTGTGATTCATTTGCAAAAGCGGGCCCAGAAAATTTATAAAGCCTGCAAAATTACAGAAGACAAACACATGTTGTTAACCGATATTCTCAAATTTTCTTAAATATGGTATTTTACACATGTAATAAAACCTACACTTGGTATCTTTGTTGAATATTAAAAAAACAATTGAGTACGCAAATAGTAAAAAATGTATTCCCGGTAACCGGCATGGCTTGCGCTGCATGCGCCGGAAGTGTAGAAAGTATGATTGCTTCGCTCCCGGGCGTTACTGAAGCATCAGTAAATTATGCAGGAGCAAATGTGCATGTAGCATATAATCCGGATACCATTTCTCCGGCCGATTTTGCAAAAGCTGTCGAAGCGATTGGCTATGGCATTATTGTGGACGAAGAAAACCTGGAGGAAAAACTCGCGGATATAGAATTAAAACATTTCAGGGAACTGAAACAAAAACTCTGGGTAGCCGGTATATTTTCGCTGCCGGTTTTTGTGCTGTCGATGTTTCACATTTTTCACCTGGAATATAAAAACTGGATTTTGCTGGCTTTCTCACTTCCGGTTGTATTTTTTTCAGGATCCGAATTTTATACCAATGCCTGGAAACAAGCCCGCCATCGTATGGTAAACATGGACACCCTGGTGGCCCTGAGTACCGGAATTGCATTTCTTTTCAGCCTGATCAATACGATGATGCCCTGGCTTTTCCTGAATTCGGGGCAGCAACCACATGTTTACTACGAATCGGCTACTGTGATTATAACTTTTATACTGGCCGGTAAATTCCTTGAAGAAAATTCGAAGAGCAAAGCTTCTTCGGTTATCCGCGGTTTGATGGGGCTGCAGCCCAAAACGCTTACTGTTTCGCGCTACGGTATCGAAATGGAAATCCCGCTGCAGATGGTGGCCCAGGGCGATGAAGTAATGGTACGCCCCGGCGACAGGATTCCGGTTGATGGGGTGGTACTAACCGGCGATTCGTACCTCGACGAAAGCATGATTTCCGGTGAGCCTTTGCCTGTATACAAAAACAGCGGATCAAACGTATTTGCAGGCACGCTCAACAAAAGCGGCAACCTGGTGATTACTGCATCCAAAACAGGCAAAAACACCCTGCTTGCAGGTATTATTGCCATGGTGCAGGAGGCACAATCGGCCAAGCCGCCCATACAGAAACTTGCCGATAAAATTGCATCAGTATTTGTGCCGGTAGTGCTGGCAATTGCTGCCATTACCTTTGCTGCCTGGTTTATCTGGGGGCCTCCTCCCCCGCTCACCTTCGCTTTTCTCACCACCATCAGCGTTCTTATCATAGCATGTCCGTGCGCACTTGGCCTGGCCACGCCAACTGCGCTTATGGCCGGTATTGGCCGGGGAGCCTCACATGGGATATTGATCCGCAATGCATCAACGCTGGAAATTGCATGTAAGATAAATGCAGTAATTTTTGATAAAACCGGAACGCTGACCACCGGCAAACCCGTGGTAACCAAAAGTCAGTGGCTCAGTGAAAATGAACAGTATAAACAAGTCCTGTTTTCGCTCGAGAAGCGTTCGGGCCACCCATTGGCTTTTGCCATTGCTGCAATAGTTGATGGTCAACCTCTGCTTGAATTACAAAACTTTACAGATATACCAGGTAAAGGAGTAAAAGCCACTTATTCTTCCCAGTCATTCATGGTTGGGAACCTGGCACTGATGATCGAAAATAATATTGTAATACCCGGAAATCTGAAGGATGGCAATTTTATATTTTTTGCAGGTGAAAATCAATTGATAGCTGCATTTTCAGTCGAAGATACGCTGCGTGAAAGTTCGCCTGAAGCCATACGTCAGCTTAAAGCCGAAGGAATAGAGGTATTTATGCTCACCGGCGACAAGAAAGAAACTGCAGCTCAAATGGCTTCCATCGCTGGCATTGATCATTATTTTGCAGAAGTTATGCCGGCCGATAAAAACCATTTTGTAAAGGATTTGCGACAGAAAGGCTATCATGTGGCAATGGTTGGTGATGGGATTAATGATTCAGCTGCCATGGCCGAGGCTGACCTGGGCATAGCCATGGCAAGTGGTTCGGATATTGCTATCGACAGTGCAGGTGTTATCCTGATGCAGGGCGATCTGAATGCGGTAGCACAAGCTATTCGCCTCTCGAAAGCCACAGTAAAAATTATCCGGCAAAACTTCTTTTGGGCGTTTTTCTACAATGTAATTGCCATTCCGGTTGCAGCTGGTGTACTGTACCCTGCTGCCGGCTTCCTGCTCAGCCCGATGATAGCCGGTGCTGCCATGGCCATGAGCTCAGTAACAGTAGTAATGAACAGCCTCAGGTTGAAAAGAATAAGCATACTCGGGTAACGAACGAGGAATCAAAAAAAACAGACTTAAAAAATAACCCATAACCAATCAAACCCCTGCATCCAGTTGGCAAGCTTGAAACACCTCAAATTCTTCAAACATTTCAAACATTGAAGTAAAGAATAATGAACAACGAATAAAGAATAAAGAATAAAGAATAAAGATTAACGTACATGAGCCATTCTCACCATTCGCATACTCACCATGCCGAAGCCAACCTCAAAGCGGCTTTCTGGCTGAATGCTTTTTTTGCGATTATCGAAGTGGCAGGGGGAATTCTTACCAATAGCATAGCCATACTTTCGGATGCCTTTCACGACCTCGGCGATTCGGTTGCACTGGGGCTTGCCTGGTATTTCCAAAAGATATCAGCAAAACAACGCGATAATACCTATACTTACGGGTACAAAAGGTATTCGTTGCTGGGAGCAAGCTTCAGTGCCATCATCCTGTTAATTGGCTCAGTCATCATTGTGTCAAAAGCCATTCCCCGGCTCATACATCCCGAGCCCGTGCATACACAGGGAATGCTTTACCTGGCAATAGCCGGTATCGTAATTAACGGACTTGCCATGTTTAAGCTTCATAAAGGTGAAACCCAAAATGAAAAAGTAATCTCTATTCATCTCCTTGAGGATGTTCTGGGCTGGGTAGCCGTGCTGATTGCCAGCATTGTAATGAATTTTTATGATGTTCCGTTGCTCGATCCGCTGTTATCGTTGCTCATTACAGCCTTTATCCTGTTCCGCGTATTTGGCAATATGCGGCAAACCTTCCGCATTTTTATGCAGGCAACACCATCAAAGGAACAGGTCGATCATTTTAGGGCTAACCTGGTTAAAATTGAAGGGATACTCGATATCCACGATATGCACTTCTGGACGATGGACGGATCGTACAATATTGCTTCGCTGCATGTAAGTGTTGATCCTAAAACCACCCTGGCCGAAACTGAAGTTGTGAAACAACAGGTTCGGAGTTTACTGAAAAACAATGGTTTTGAGCATACAACCATTGAAATAGAACCTAACGACAAGCTTTGCGAAATGCAGGACTGCTGAAATAAACCGTTAATTGACAATACCTTAAAATAAATTTGAACTGAAATACTAAAAATATGGAAACCCTGAAATTTAAAACCAGCCTGAAATGCGGAGGCTGCATTAATGCCATAAAACCTGGCCTCGAGAGCCTGGATCTCGCAGGTAAATGGACTGTTGACCTCGAAAGTGCTGATAAAACCCTGCAGGTTGAAGCTCCTGAGGAAATGGCTGAAAAGATACTGGATAGCGTAAAAAAAGCCGGCTACCTGATCAGCCGGCTATAAGATGTTGTGCATGGTGCCTGTTGCAAATAACTTTTAACAGGATATTTGTAACAGGCACATTACTTCACTAGGCAAGTCTTCCTGCAATTATGTCCCAGTCGACCAATTGCCAGAACGCATTCACATAATCAGGGCGGCGGTTCTGGAAATCGAGGTAGTATGCGTGTTCCCAAACATCGCAGGTCAGCAAGGGCTTTAGCCCGTCGCGCATGGGGTTAGCCGCATTTCCGGTTGCTACAATGGCCAGGTGGCCGTCAGCATGCTGTACCAGCCAAGCCCATCCCGATCCAAACTGGTTTACGGCGGCTTCGTTAAATTTGGTAACAAAGTTTTCGAATGAACCGAAATCGCGGTTTATCATATCGAGCAACTTTCCCGTAGGAGCCGTGCCCCGTCGTGCCGAAAAACCTTCCCAATAAAAAGTGTGGTTCCACACCTGGGCAGCATTGTTAAAAATTCCACCTTCGGCTTTCATGATCATAGTTTCGAGGGAAGCATTTTCGTACCCGGTACCAGGTACCAGGCCGTTGAGTTTGGTTACATAAGTCTGGTGATGTTTACCATAGTGAAATTCGATGGTGCGCGAACTGATAACCGGTTCGAGTGCATCAGCAGCATAAGGCAGTGATGGAAGTTGAAATGTCATGATTATTAAATTTTTAAAGGTTTTATATGTTAGTGAATTGATTTACTCCGGCTCATATTTTCCTGATAATTATGATACTTGTTCAGAAAGAAACATTGCATCATAATTTCCTCATTTGGAAATTTCTGTACGAACTTATCAAAAGCAAAACGAGGTTCTGGCTTAAGCGTAAATTTACAATTTATTTTACAAAACTGGTCGAATACCTCGATTTATTTCCCTTTTCATCTTCCAGGAAAAGGGTAAATGTGTTATTACCCGGCTGTGTCATAAAATCAAAACGGTACATCATCAGCCTGTTTTTCGGATCCCATTCAACCAGTACCCATTTGCCGTTGAGTTCACCCTTGTAAGTTTTAATACCCGACAGGTTATCGTATACCGTAAAACGCAGGCTTGTTTTGATTTTCTTTTTGTTTTCGGGCCATGGTTTTATAACTGGCGCAACGGTATCAACGGCAATTGCATAACCATCAAAAAGGTTGGTGCTAGTCGTAACATAACCATTTTCGTAACTGCCGTCGGCCGGGCTTCTTTTCCCGCTCCTGTCAACTCTTACCAGCAGGGCTTTTGAACGCAATCGCTGCGGCAGTTTTGTTGCTTTTACCGACACTTTCATACGGTTATGCAAGGGCACTTCGGGATTATTCAGAGAATGAATATCCGAAAACATGGTTTTGTTGCCAGGTGCTTTTTTATAGGTAAAGTTCAGGTTGTCGTATAAACAACCTACAGGTAAATCCACTTTCAGTTCGCCGGTTTCGAACCTGTTAACTTTATCAAACCTGAAAAATACCGAGGTATCCACATCAGAAGATGCAGGCGTTTGCACCACTTCCAGGGGTTTCTGCGACTGTATCCAAAACCTGAGGTTGGCCATATTACCCGAAAGATCAACTACCGAAATATGTACTTCATGCAACAATCCATCAGTAACATTTATGATTCCGTTAGCAGCATCAGTTTTAAAAAAGCTAAGCTTGTTGCCGGGTAGTTTTTTTGATTTTAAAATACGGTTACCCAGGTTGTAATTATCGGCATAGTCGATGCTGGCATTCACATACCTGCTTTCGTCGAACGAGAAGCTATCACATTCCATCGAGAAAAATTCGACATAATTATGGTACATCCGCATGCTGTAAAACCCGTTCCTGTCGGTTTGATTCTGGTTATAGTCAAAAGCCTGGGCACCAATACTAAAATTGCCCCATGCAGTAATGGTATCCTTTTCTGCCAGCCGGTAATCACCATCGGGTGCTTTTCGCAACGCGAAACGTTTTGGTTCGGGAGAGGCCCCGATAAAACTTTGATCACCTTCGGGGTAAATTTTGATGAAATCAATAAACGGTGGGTAAATATCAGCAATATCAAAGCCGAATAACAACGGATTGATGATACGCTCAGTCACAGTAGTGCGCAATTCGAAATGCAGGTGTGCCCCGCCCGATGAACCGGAATTACCGGCATAACCAATCAGTTGTCCACGCTTAACATAAATAGAGTCCTTTTTATGGGCAGGGAAAAGGTCGACATCAAAACTTTTTAACCGGTATTGGTTTGACCGCAGGTATTGGGTTATGGTGTCACTGTATTTTTCGAGGTGTGCATAAACCGACGTATATCCATTGGGATGATCGATGTAAAGGGCATTTCCAAATCCAACCGGTGAAACCTTGATGCGCGAAACAAACCCATCGGCAACAGCATAAACCGGCAAACCTTCCTTTTGCTGTACCTGGAAATCAGTGCCTGAGTGAAAATGGTTTGGCCTGATTTCGGAAAAGGAACCTGTTATGCCAAGATTTATATCGAGGGGCGGCGAAAAATAACCCTGTGGAATGGTTTTCTGCGCCGACAACTGTGTTAAAGGAAACAAAATCAGTATGTAAACAAAAAGTATCGGAGAAATTTTCATTCCACAAATTTACTGTTTCATTGCATGATATTCCAATGGCATTAATAAAAATGCTCTTAAAAATTCAGAATTTTCGAGATAGGCAGGCTTTGCACGATTTAATTATTCACTAAAATCCCGATTTCAGCTAGCTAAAATATACCATGATAAACGGTGAAATTGTAAACCTTAAAAATGCGTCATGATCCGTCAGAAACGCGACCAACCTTTAAATCCCTGAACAGTAGCAGTAAGTTTATTTTGCGCCCAGGCTTTCGGGCACAGTTTCAGCGTTAAACACAAAACGCTGAATTACAACCATATAAATAACCACGCACAGAACGCCCGATCCGGATATGATAAACATGGCTTTCATCCCGAAAACATACCAGATAACACCTGCAAGGCTACTGGCCAACATCGTAAAAATACTTGCAAAACTGGTGTAGAAGCCAATGGCAGTAGCCGTTTTATCTTTTTGAACGATGTTGCTTATTAATGCTTTCGATACGCCCTCAGTAGAGGCTGCATACAGGGCATACAAGCCGAAAAGTACGGCAAAATGCCAGGTAACCACCGCAAAGCCCATAAAAGAGTAAACAACGGCAAAAACACCAAGTCCAAAAATTAATATGCGCGAAAGGCCGAATTTATCAGCCAGCATGCCAAGCGGGTACGATAATAATGCGTATACCAGGTTATAAAAAATATAAACCCCGATCATGTATGAATCGGAGAAGCCTTTGCTCTTAATTGAAAGCAACAGGAAAGCGTCCGAACTGTTGAAAAGCGTAAATGCCAGTAATCCGGCTACCAGGAACCTGAACCTTTTCGGGGATTGTTTCCAGTATGTCAGGAAAGCGAAAAATCCGGGTGATTTCCGGGTTGAAGCGTGTTTCTGCTTGTCCTTTAAAAAGAAGGTCAACATGATGGCTATGAAACCCGGAAGTACAGATATGATAAAGAGCCATTTATATTGTCCCGGGTAATAATACAGGAAAACCAGGGCTGCAAATGGTCCCACGGCTGCACCTGCCGTATCGAGTGCACGATGAAACCCGAATACTTTCCCTTTATTTTCTTTCGTAGCTTCATCGCTCAACATGGCATCACGAGCGCCGGTGCGTACACCTTTACCCAGCCTGTCGAGCGTACGGGCAAAAAACACCCACAAGGGGAAGCGAAACAAGATCATTAAGGGTTTCGAAATGGCGCTGAGCGAGTAACCCCACCTTACAAAAGGCACCCGGCTTCCGATTTTGTCAGAGTAATTCCCGAAATAGCCTTTGCTGAGTCCGGCCGTGGCTTCGGCCATCCCTTCCAGAACACCGATTAAAATTACCGAGAAGCCAATAGATTGCAGATAAACCGGCATGACCGGGTAAAGCATCTCACTGGCAATATCAGTAAAGAAACTAACAAACGAAACCAATAAAACGGTACGGGTAAAAATGGAACGCTTCATGTAAAAGCCGAAAATTAATAAACGGTTGCAAATGTATGGCCTTTGCAAAAGATATAGCTTACCGTTCGGGGCAAAAAAAACGTATCTCCTGAAGAAAAAATACTTTAGATAAGCCTGGTCAGGCTAAACAGCCAGATTATCTGAAAGTATTGTATGCTTGCCTGTGCAACAAAACAATTCATCACTGCTCGTTATCCTGTCTGGCTGATTTTCATCAGGCTGTCGACATTCAAAATCTCGAAGTCATTGCCATTTACCTGGATGATACCTTCGTCCTTAAATTCCCGAAGAATACGTATAGCACTTTCTTTCGACATGCCCGAGAGATCAGCCAGGTCCTGGCGCGAAAGCGTGGTATGGAACGGGTTGGACTCATACACTTTATCTTTCAGATAAATAAGCACATCCGCAATACGTCCGGGCATTTGTTTCTGGGTAAGGCTGATAATCAGGTCATAATTATAAATAGACTGCAGGCTTACTTTCCTGAGAAATTCTTCAGCAAAATCAGCATTAGTCCTGATTAACGATTTAAAAGTACTCAGGTCAACCAGGCAGGCTACAGAATCTTCAATCGCCATAGCCGAAAAATGATGCATCTGGTCGGCATAAATGCCAGGCCCAAGAATATATTCAACAGGTTTTACAATACTTAAGATCAAATTTTTATCATTGTATCCTTCAATATATGTTTTTACTTTTCCTTGCGTTAAACACAAAAAATGAAGGTTAGGAGTACCTTGTTTGAATATAAGTTCACCGGCCTTAAAATGCACCTCTATCCGTTTTTCATCAATCTGGTCCAGTTCAAACTGGCAGAGGCAATTGAATATTTCAGACTTGTCCTTACACGCTGAACATCCTTTTGTATATTGGGTGTATTGATTCACAAGATGTAATTATATGAATGTAACTGTTTTTCCCCTGATGATATAGAGGTCAATCGAACAACTATTCGCGTACAAAGATAATGACATATATCAATATATCTACTGATAAGTATCAAAATATTATTGTCAAACAATCATATTTATAATATTCACTATTTCACTTTAAAAGTATTCCTTTGTACCATTGTAAAAAGCATTAGATTTGTGTATATAAAACCCATCAGCCTTTTATAAAACTAAAAAAAAGCACCAATGAAAAAAAGACTTCTCAGATTATTGTTCCTTTCGGGCACGTTGCTTACGTTACTGACTGCCTGCGAATACGATTTTATCACCCCAACGCCCCCGGTACCTCCTCCACCTCCAGGTGATACCATTAGCTTTGTGCAGGACGTACAGCCGTTTTTCAACAGCAAATGTATTTCATGCCATAAAGGAAGCATAGCTCCAAATCTGACAGCTTCGGTTTCGTATTCGGAGTTGGTTCCTGCATTTGTTGTTGCAGGAAATCCTTCTGCAAGCGAATTATACAATGTGTGTAAACCCGGTGGCATAATGTCTTCCTACACTTCGGAAGCTGAACTCGACCTGGTATACCGCTGGATTTATGCAGGTGCAAAAAACAATTAAGTTGAATTATAATCAGTAAAACAATACAGAATGAAACAGATATATAGGATACTTAAAATCAGTGCATTGACACTGTTTTCGCTTCTTGCATTTCAAACTACGCTTTTTGCCCAGGAAGAAGCAACACAGGACACTACGGTACAGGAAGAACCAAAAGAACGCCCGGTTCGCCCGGCTTTTGAAAGCGGTTTACTTTTCGATGCGGCTACCACCACTCTTCAGCCTTCAAAAACCCTCGAATTTGTGCTCCAGCACAGGTTCGGATATATTGATGGTGCCGATAACTTTTTCGGTATTTGGGGCGCTTCCAATATTCGTGTTGGTTTAAATTACAGTTTTCTCGATAACCTTACCATTGGTGTAGGAACCACAAAAAACAAGAGGATACAGGATTTACAGCTTAAATACCGTGTATTGGAGCAAACACGCTCAAACAGCATTCCTGTAACCGTAATGCTTTACGGAGTAGCTGGTATTGAAGGCGGCGATAAAGCGCTTTGGGACCAGAGCCAGGGAGCTCCGAATTACAAATTCTCAAACCGTATGTCGTATTTCGGCCAGTTAAATGTATCGCGCAGGTTCAACGATAATTTATCATTACAAGTTGGCGGTTCGTTTACTCATTACAATTGCGTTGACTCGGTTTACAACCACGATCGTGTAGCTTTGTCATTTTTAGGAAGGTATAAATTTTCGCCACAAGGCGCTTTTATTGTTGCCGGTGATTTCCCGCTCGATATCGAAAGCCTGAAAGACTATAAGAAAGATGCCGATGCAAACACCATCATCTACGACAAACCAAATCTTTCTGTAGGTTTCGAAATTTCAACAAGTACCCATGCTTTCCAGATTTACCTGCAATCGGCCCAGGGAATTCTTCCACAGGAAGATATTATGTGGAACGACAAGGACTTCTTCAAAAAAGGTGGATTCCTGATCGGGTTTAACCTCACCCGCCTCTGGAATTTTTAATCATAAGCTTATTCCTTTTGGAATAATATTTGCAAACACAACATAAACAACTAAACAAAATAAAACAATGAAAACATCAATCAAACTTGCTGCTATCATCTGCACAGCAATCCTTTTTGTAACGGCCAACATGGCTATGGCACAAAAAGCCGGCGGACCCTGGACGATCCCTGCAAACTACAAAGCCAAAAAAAGCACCGTAAAAGCTGGTGATGCTTCCATCAACACTGTTGGTAAAGAAACCTACAACAAACATTGCAAATCATGCCACGGAGCAAAAGGTTTAGGCGACGGCCCGAAAGCTGCTAGTCTGAAAACCAGCACCGGTGATTTTTCAACTGCAAAATTCCAGGCTCAAACTGATGGTGAACTGTATTACATGTCATTTGTTGGCCGCAATGATATGCCAAACTTCGAAAAGAAAATTCTTGACGAAGCTGACAGGTGGGCTGTTATCGGCTACATCCGTACCATGAAGAAATAATTCCTTAACCGAAAAGGGTGCTCCTGTTTAAACGAGAA
>CALCJE010000229.1 GCA_937965665.1 uncultured Bacteroidales bacterium | reverse complement strand
ATATATGCTAATTATAGCATACATCATACTTCTTTCAGTTAATTATCTTTTCCATTTTGTGTAAAGCGTAGGTTTACATTAATCACAAAAAACTCATTGTAATTTTCAGAACAAAACATCAGTTTCATATCTTCGGGTAAAGGGTATAAAAAAGCCCGTAAGGTTGTGTTATATATTGCATTTGAATGAAAATGAACATATTAACACGATTGCCCAACCGGCTGTGCCGCCGCGCCATTATTATGGGTATGGACAGCGAAGGAAACTGCCAGATTATTAAAGCCAAGGTTCCCTTAGCCGAAATGAACCGCTACTCAACCACCCTGAGCTCACTTACCTCGGGCAGCGGTACCTATTCGCTGGCATTTGGCGAGTATGCCCAGGTACCACCCGATGTACAGACCGCTCTGCTCAAAGCTTACGAAGAGCTGGAAAAAGAAGAGGAATAGTTTTCAGAACTATCCACATGATAACAAAAAACCCTGGCTTACCGGCCGGGGTTATTTTTATTAGCCGAAGTGAGCCTATTAGTAAGCCTAAGTGCACTTTGCTGCACGAATGCTATAATTGAGGATGATTACCAAGAATGATTCTAAATTACAAATATCCATATTTCCTTTTTCAAATTTTTGGATTATATATCAGATAACTTAGGGCAAATTTCCAAAATTGCTAAGGCAATATAAAAGCTTGCCCCAATTAATTATATTTATAAAATATTTGTTATTCAGTATACATATTTGTGTATTGTGTTATTGTATTGTGTTTAATATAAAGATATACAATAATATATATTATTAATTGTTAATAAATAAATTATAAAAATATACCTCCTATATTGGGTTATTAAAAAATTAATATTTTATATTTGGCCATAATTTGCATTGCAATAATCTAAGCAAATGGATTCTTGCTTTGCTAGGTATAACTTTTAAATTATTATTAACCTAAAATCAAGCTTATGAAAACAAAAAGCAGATTGATTAACCGGGCAAATGGATTTGCCACACTTCTATTTCTGATTATTGCCTTGTTTACAAAACCCCATGCGGCCATGGCCCAGAAAGCCGCCGACACAAGCAAAGTCCTTAAGTATGAACTATCTATCGACCTTGTGCCTATTATTGACAACGGGCAGTTTGGGAAAATTTACTTTAAAATTAACCACTTTAAAGATAAAAAACTAAAAGGTGCGTTTCGTATTGGGGCTGCAGAAGGTAATTATAGTTGGCTTAAAACTGTTCCTTATTTTGGAACAAATCCATCGTTTGATACTCATTATACGTATGATTTCAGTGTATTTGTTGGATATGAAAAGCGACAAAAAATTGCTTCTGTGATTGCATACTATGGTATTGATATACTGGGTTTTTTAAACAAAAGCAAGTATAACACATATTCTCAGGGTAATAATTTCTCTAATACACAATTTGGGCTTTGTCCATTTGTTGGATTCAGGCAACCAATATACAAAAATCTGTCAGTTGCTATTGAACTTGGCTGGCAAGGATGGTTTGGATATTCCAAAACTTTTGAGGAATCCGGAGATTACATAGATGCTTGGATTTTTTCCTCAGGTATTGGCCTGCCATATAACTTTACTTTAAACTATAACTTTTAAACTAATATTAAGATGAAAACGAAACTCAAGAACACAATAATTATTTCAATTTTGCTGCTTTTTATTTCTCTAAAGGCAAGCGCAACAATTACTGTTACATTAACAAAGGGTACTAACGTCCCCGATAATGTATGTATCAATACCTCGTATGAGTATATAGCTACTTTTACAGGTCTTGATGCCAACACAACTTATAGTGTAGAATGGAATCCTTCTACTACTGGTGCACTTGATGGGACATTTAGTTTTAGCAATTCAACAAGTATTGCTCACATGAAGTGGAATGCAACAACTGCTGTTAACACCGGTACATTGATCGTTAAAATATATACAGGTACAGGCTCACAGAAAGTGAAAGTTGGTGAATCAAATACTCTTTCTGTTGTTATCAAATCCATCAAACATTTAACTGCAACAATTGCAGTAGGGTTACCGCCATCAACCTGGAACTTGTCACCTTGCGAATCGGGCAGTGTAAACCTGGAAGCAGGCAATATGTATGTACCTGGCACTGGTGATATTTTTCCTGAAAAGGTCAACTCTTTTGCATGGTTGGTGCCTAAGGGATAGACCGTAAATGGCTGGACTTCATCGGATGGAGCAACCTGGAAAATATCCAGCCAGAATGTTACAGTTACCTACCCAAAATCAAATATAAGCGGTTCGATTAAAGTAAAAGCATCATACCTTACCATCTGTGGTGATTATCAGGAAAGCAAGGAATTAACAGCTGTTACAGTAAACAGGAATGTAAGTTTTGCAATAACTGCTGATAAATCAACAGTGTTATGTGGTGATACCGAACCGGTAACATTTTCGGTTAGCCCGGCTTTACCTTGTGCCCTATATTATTGGAACAATAGCCAGACGCCAACAACAAGCAATTCGTACCAGGTAACACCTGATGGCCATTCCAATATTACGGCTACTGTTAATATTGTTTATGGAACAAGCAGCACCACCCTTACAAAAACCATGCAATACCAGCTTTTCCCTAACGGGGTTACACCAAAAATAACAGGAAGTACAAGTTTATGCTATGGCACTTATTCATATAGCGTGAGTGATCTCAGACCAGGCTATTCAGTTACGTGGACATTAAGTCCTAAGCTTCAACAGGTCAATATTATAGGAAATACATTAACTGTAAGTTTTGTTTCCTCAGGGAGTGCATCTATAAAAGCTAACATCAGCACTGCCTGTGGTAATTATCCTGTAACCATTCAACAAGATGTATGGATAGGCAAACCAACCATAAATCCTCAAACACCATTAGCATACTATGATGGAAGTACATACAATAATCTCTGTAACCTGACCAGCACCTCAATAAATATTAATGCCAGCGGAACAAGTAATGTTGAATGGTCGTGGGTTACCGGCAGCCCCATAAATATAAACTGGTACCAGTCTGGAAATAATTTGAATTTTTATTTTTATGGCGTCGGACAAACAGCCGTTTATAGAGTAAGCGGATCAAATGGGTGCGGAACAACCAGCTATGATTTTGGATTCAAATCTATTGATTGTGGCGGAGGTGGAGGATGTGGTGCAGCATATACCGTCTCGCCAAATCCTGCTAGTGCAAAGGTAATTATTGTGCCCAACATCCCGGCACCATGTGTAGTCGAAAACACATTAGCCAAAGCACAAAGTGGATCAGTAACTATTTATGATCAACAAGGCACAATGAAGAAAAAGAAAACTTATGCCTATAATACGCAGTCAGAAATTGATGTTTCGGATTTAAAGAATGGAACCTATGTTATGCAAATTTATGATGGTAACGAAACAGTTAAAAAAACCATTATTGTAAAGCATTGATAAGAAGTACTGCGATACTGTCCCAAAAAGTGTGTAAAGTGAGATTTTTCTAAATTTAAGTGTACGAA
>CALCJE010000228.1 GCA_937965665.1 uncultured Bacteroidales bacterium | reverse complement strand
TCGGTACGAATGGGTAATACAGGTATTTGTCGATTTGTATAATAAAGGGTTGATATACAGGGGTGTGCGTATGGTTAACTGGGATCCGCAGGCACTTACCGCACTCTCTGATGAAGAAGTTATTTTCCGCGAAGTTCAAAGCAAATTGTATTACCTGCGTTATAAAGTTGAAGGTACACAGGATGAATGGGTTACCATAGCCACTACCCGCCCTGAAACCATTTTGGGCGATACCGCAGTTTGCTACCATCCGGAGGACTCGCGTTTTAGTCATCTTGCCGGGAAGCGTGTGCTTGTTCCCTTGCTGGGTCGTTCTATTCCTATGATCAGCGACGAATATGTAGATCGTGAGTTTGGTACAGGTTGCCTGAAAATTACCCCGGCCCATGATGTAAACGACTACATGATTGGCCAGAAATATAACCTCGAAAGCATTGATATTTTTAATCCAGATGGTACCCTGAGCGAAAAGGCACAGATGTATGTAGGTATGGATAGGTTTGCTGTCCGTGATCTTATTGTGAAAGATCTGGATGCAGCAGGAAACCTGGTAAAAATTGAGGAATATACCAATAAGGTGGGTTACAGTGAACGTACGCATGTGGTTATTGAACCAAAACTCTCGATGCAGTGGTTCCTCAAAATGGCCGATATGGCTAAGCCAGCGCTTGAGGTGGTAATGAATGAAACTGTTAAATTTCATCCCGAAAAATTTAAAAATACATATCGCCACTGGATGGAAAATGTACGCGACTGGTGTATAAGCCGCCAGTTGTGGTGGGGTCAGCGTATCCCGGCATATTACCTGCCCGATGGAAGCATTATTGTAGCCCGTTCGGCCGAAGAAGCACACGGGAAAGCACTTGCAAAATTCCCCAAAATAAAACTGAATGAACTGCGACAGGATGAGGATGTACTCGATACCTGGTTCTCGTCGTGGTTATGGCCGGTTTCGGTTTTCGATGGCATCCGGAACCCTGAAAATGAGGATATCAAATATTATTATCCCACCAACGACCTGGTAACTGCACCCGAAATTCTTTTCTTCTGGGTAGCTCGTATGATCATGGCCGGACAGGAATACCGGAAAGAGGTGCCATTTAAAAATGTGTACCTTACCGGGATTGTTCGCGACAAACTTGGTCGTAAAATGTCGAAATCACTTGGTAATTCGCCCGATCCTATTAAGCTGATTGAACAGTATGGCGCCGATGGCGTTCGCGTGGGCATGCTGCTTACCTCGCCTGCAGGCAACGATTTGCCTTTCGATGAGTCGCTATGCGAACAGGGACGTAATTTCTCGAATAAAGTATGGAATGCATTCCGGCTGATTAAAGGCTGGGAAGTGGATAAAAACCTGCAGCAGCCTATGTATGCTGCTTTGTCGGTTACCTGGTTCAGGGCTCGTTTTAACCAGGCTTTGGCCGAAATTAACGATCATTATGACAAATACCGTTTGAGCGATGCGCTGATGGGTGTTTACAAACTGGTATGGGACGATTTTTGTTCCTGGTTCCTCGAAATGATAAAACCGGCGTACCAGCAACCTATTGATGCGCAAACTTACAAAGCCGCAGTATCGCTGTTGTCGGACCTCATGCAGATGCTGCATCCGTTTATGCCTTTCATTACTGAAGAAATCTGGCACTTGTTGTATGGTGAAAACGCCGGCAGTATTATGATTTCGCAAATGCCAGTCCCGAAAAAGTATGACGAAAAGATGCTGGACCATTTCCCGTATACCCTCGAAATCGTTACTTCAATCCGATCCATTCGTAAAGACAAGAACATCCCGATTAAGGATAAACTCGACTTGTTTATCCTGAAACCCGGAAACGAAATACCAAACCTGCTTTTCGATTCGCTTATCGAAAAACTCTGTAATCTTACACCCATAAAGTATGTAAATGAGAAAGTTACCGGTGCGGCTTCGTTTATAATCAAAGGCAATGAATTTTATGTTCCGCTGGGTGATAAAATTGATGTAGCTGCCGAAATTGAAAAGCTGAACCAGGAACTGGCTTATACCCAGGGTTTCCTGAAAAGTGTGATGGTTAAACTTTCGAATGAGCGATTTGTAGCCAATGCCAAACCTGAAGTAGTAGAGGTTGAACGTCGCAAAATGGCTGATGCCGAATCGAAAATCAAAACCATTGAAGAACAGATTTCGATGCTCAAAAAGTAGCAGATGCTTTGGCATCCCGGCAGGTATGCTGTTTGAACCCGACTCTGCATTGCATTCATGATGAAGAAGCCGGTTTAAACAAAAAAGAAACCACTAAGAATCCTCATACGTTGAGCATCTTAGTGGTTTTTGCGTTAGTGAATTTTAAAGCTGCCCCGAATAATAGGCTTTTACTTTTTCCCTCAAATTGTAATTTGACGACATTACCTCGCCATATGCACCGGCTGACCGCAATGCTATCAAATCGCCGCGTTTGGTTAGCGGTAGCTGCATTGCTTTACCAAAGCAGTCGGAACTTTCGCAGATAGGACCAACCACATCGTACCGAAGCAGCGGTCCCTGGGTATTGCTGAGGTTTTCAATTTTGTGATAAGCCTGGTATAGTGCCGGGCGAATCAGTTCCGTCATCCCTGCATCCAGGATCATAAAGTTGGTATTTACCCCATTTTTGATATACAACACCTTCGAAATCAGGCTCCCACATTGGGCAACAAGCGCACGGCCCAATTCGAAATGAACCTTCTGTCCGGCATAAACATCAAGGTAATCGTGAAACAGTTTGAAGAAAGATTCGAAATCAACAATCGGGTGTTTTTCGGGCTCATGATAATCAATACCCAAACCGCCACCCACATTCAGGTTTGGAAGTGGAATGCGCTTCTGATCAAACCATTTCTGAAACTCGTTAATTTTCAGGCACAGCGATTTAAAAGCACCCAGGTCGGTGATTTGTGAACCAATATGAAAGTGCAAGCCAACCAGGCGGATATTTTTCAGCGTTTTCAGTTTTTCGACAATTGCATCAAGTTCCCATTGATTGATCCCAAATTTATTTTCTTCGAGACCGGTAGTTATGTATTTGTGCGTGTTGGCACTCACATTGGGATTAAGGCGCAGGGCAACCGGGGCAATTTTTTGCATCGCACCGGCAATCTGGTCAATAACTTCCAGCTCCTGGGCGCTTTCGCAATTAAAGCTGTGAATGTTATGTTCGAGGCCTGTTTTTATTTCTTCATCACTTTTACCTACGCCTGCAAAAACAATTTTGTCGCCAGGAAATCCGGTTTCTGCGGCCCGGCTCACTTCGTTACCGCTCACGCAGTCGGCCCCGAAACCATATTTCCTGATCTGCTCCAGGATCGAGGGATTGGCATTTGCCTTCAACGCATAATGAACCTCGTAGTTATACTTGCCGGCAGCGCTTTTGAGGCTTTCAAGGGTTTTGTCGAGCAACTCCAGGTCGTAATAAAAAAACGGGGTAGGAGTGTGGCTGAACTTATGTATTAATTCGTTTTTGAAATTTGTCATGTTTTGGCAGTCCTAAAAATTCTAATTTTATTCCAGTTCAAAAAGACCTTTATTCAGGGTAATCAGGGTGTTCTTTTTTAGTTTGGTGTCGACCAGGATTGAAATATTGTTTTCGCTACCGCCATACGAAATCATGCGTACCGGTATATTGCGTAACGAATCGAAGATGGCGCCTGCATAACCCGGTTTTTCTGCCGGGAAAAGTCCTACGATGCTCACAATACTTAAATCAGTATCGACATTCACCGTCCCGAATTCCTTCAGTTCTTCCACAATATTTTCGAGGTCGTCGGTATTGTCGATGGTAACCGAAACAGCAACCTCCGAGGTGGTAATCATATCGATTGGTTTGCGGTAGCGTTCGAAAACCTCGAAAACTGCACGCAGGAAACCATACGCCATCAACATGCGGCCCGACTTGATGTTTATGGCTGTAATACCATCTTTGGCAGCAACCGCACGAAACCCTTCGGCCTGGTTTTCCGACGAAATAAGGGTTCCCGTTGCTTCCGGTTGCATGGTATTAAGCAGCCTGACAGGGATATTCTGATCTTTTGCCGGCAAAATACAGGTAGGATGCAGAATTTTGGCGCCAAAGTAAGCCAACTCGGCGGCTTCGTCGAAAGTGAGTTTGGCAATCGGGAAAGTTTTGTTTACAATGCGCGGATCATTGTTATGCATGCCATCAATGTCCGTCCAGATTTGTATTTCGTCAGCACTTATAGCCGCGCCCACAATAGTGGCTGTATAATCACTGCCACCCCGTTTCAGGTTATCAAT
>CALCJE010000227.1 GCA_937965665.1 uncultured Bacteroidales bacterium | reverse complement strand
GGTTTAAAATATGAATGGCCATTTGATTCAAAGTATAGTTGATGAAGGAGTCATATTATTTCCGCTTCCTGATTTTATCCCTGACTTTCAATGCCATTTTTCGCAACCAGGGGAAATATTTACCGCTTTTCAGGTTGTACATTACCGATTCGGCATCGAAGATCATCTCGAAATTTTCGGTGCACAACACTGGTTTTTTCGTTATCCGGTTTATTTCGATGGCCTGATATAAGGCACTTTCAACAAACAGTACATAAGGGTGTGCCTTATATTCAGTTGCCTTGTGAACTGCATGGCTGTTGGCTTTCATGCGTGCTTCCTTGTTGGGTAAGTCGAGCATGACCAGCTTATTGTATTTTACATTGTTTTTGGCTAACCATTGTTCGGTTTCGGGGCGGTATTTTTCGAGCCTTGAGGTAACAATGGTACCAATCTTACTGCCGGGAATAAACAAAGGAGGGGCATTCAGCACGAAATCGCGGTATTTCGGGCCATCATCGTTCTGATCCTCGGTAGGATCAGCACACAGCACGCCGTCGATATCGAAACAAGCCTTTTCGAGTGAAGTATGATTCAGGATATTCCACTGGAAATAGCGGGGCAGGGGCACCACTTCAAAATGATAATCCACCATTTTTTCCTTACCGGGGATAACATAAATAGCGCAATAGCTGATTGAAAATTCCGACTCAAGGTGTTTAAGGCTTTCGCGGCATTTAACCATAGCTGAGCCGGAGGCAATACTGTCGTCAACCACCAGGATTTTCTTGAATTGTTTGATGTCGAAAAACTGTCCACGGGCACCCGCTTTGTAGATATGCCCGTTAATGAAAGAGTGTATATCGGTATAAGGCCTGTTGAGGTAAAGTGCAAGCAGGTTAGCCGGCAACATGCCACTGCGTGGAATGCCCACTACTAGGTCGAAATCGCGTGGAAGTATACTCAGTCGTTTGAGTATCACCTGGTTCAGATCTGATATATTCCTGTAATACATGTTTTAGTCTTTTATTAAGTATTCCTGTATGTGTTTAAACATGGTAGCCACATTATTTTGCCAGCTATGCGAGCGTGCAAACTGTATGCGTTCCTGTTCTTTTTGCGGGGTATTGCCGGCCAGTGCTTTTTCGACCGCATCCTGGTATTCTGCCAGGCCTTTGCAGAGGTAAACATGATCCCTGAAAAGTTCCATGGTTGCTGTTCGGGTAGCAATTACGGGCTTACCCATGGCCAGGTATTCGTCAACTTTCCGCGGGTAATTGCCATTTGTTATTTCGTTTAGCTTTTGCGGATTGAGGCAAACATCGAAAGCTGACATGTATTCGGGTACCCTGTGTTTGGCAATACTTCCGGGGAAATACACATTGCTCAGCGTGTGAAGTGGGTGTGCGGCAAAAACTTTATCCTCGCCTCCTATAATTACAAATGAATAGGATGGTTTGCTTTTGGCAAGCTCGTACAACAGGTCGGGATCGAGGCGCAGGCTGTTTATATCGCCGATATACCCGATACGCGGCGAAGGGATGGATTCAATTTCGGCCGGGACCGTGAATTTGAGTGTAGTATCGTATGCTGACAGATCAACACCCTGGCCTATATCGAAACTTTGCTTGTTATAATGGCGGGCATGTTCGGCATATTGCGGCGAATTGCATACTACCACATCGCTTTTCTCTATCAGTAAGGGCTCCAGTCTGACGGCATGTTTTTTCCAATAACCGTAAGGCGGCAGGTTGTCGCGGCGGTAATACACGGAGCAGGCCGGTTTCAGCATTTCTTTTGAATAAAAGCTGCGGTATATGTCGTTGTCAATAAAATGGATAATATCCTTAAAATGTAAGTCATCGGCAACTTTGCGTATATACCCGAATATTTTTCTGTTATTGAGCCGGTTAAATACATCGAAAAAGAGACCATCGGGCAACCCGTTTATCGACCAAACCCAGAAGGGAAAATCGAGCACCCACAGGTTTTTCTGAACCTTGCGGAGCGGGGATTTCTGTTTACGCAATACCTCGAGCCGCTGTTTTACCTCGGGTGTGGGTTTATTACGATAAATGGTCATCTGGTCGAGGGCGCTGTTCACATAAAGAACCCGGTTTTCAACCGCCATTTCGCGGGCAATATCAATGGCATTCGAACCGATAGGGATATCCCAGGGTTGAAGACCGGTAATTATTATATCTCTGCCTTTCATAGGTTCATTTTGGCGTGGTGTAAAAAGCTTTTTAGTTGATCTTCGTGCTGATAGCCATGGCATACAGGGCTTAGTTGATAATGAATTGAGGGATTTTGTGTTGCCTGATTATTTCCGGATTACGAAGCCTTAATATCCAGGAAAAGTATTTCTTTGGAGGCGCCCCAGTAATTTATCACCCTTATTATATCTTCCAGTCGTAAAGGTTTCGAGATGTAATCATCCATTCCTGCCTCCAGGCATTTTTCACGATCGCCCTGCATGGCATTGGCGGTCATGGCGATGATAACAGGCGCGTTATTTTTCCATCGTTCCTTAATTACCCTTGTGGCTTCCAGCCCATCCATTTCAGGCATCTGCACATCCATAAAAATGATATGATAGGGTTTGCGTTTCAAGGAGTCGATGGTTTCGTATCCATTAGCTGCAAGGTCTGTTTTATACCCCAGCACCTCGAAAAGTTTGCGCACAAGTTTCTGATTGATGAAATTATCTTCGGCAACCAATATTTCGAAAGGATATTTTTCGGAAGTTGCTTTCAGATCTGATTCTGTAGTTACCTGTTGAGATGGGTTGTTTTCTTCTTTCGAAAAAACAGAATATAAAATATCAGCCAGCTGCGAGTGTTTCACTGGTTTATTCACGTAGTGTGAAAACAGCTGCTGCACTTCAGAATTCCGGTAATTATAGCCAATAGAGGTGAGCATAATAAGCGGAAGCTGGGCTTTAGTAAACCGTTTCCTGATTTCGCGTGCCAGCATTTCACCATCCATATCAGGCATCTGCATATCCAGTATAGCTACATCGAAATTATTATTGGCATTCAGTAAGGCCAGGGCCTCTGCGCCCGACGAAACAGTAACGGCTTCAATTTTCCAGTAATCGAATTGCAGTTGTAAAATGCGCCTGTTGGTAAAATTATCGTCGACCACAAGCACCCGCTTATGTTGCAGTTGCTGAAGTTTTTCAGAAATATCCAGTGTATTGGCTGCCCGTGGCTCAAAATGCGTGCGCATGGTAAACCTGAAATCGGAACCTTTCCCAAGTGTGCTTTCAACCCAAAGTTTGCCATCCATCAGTAATGCCAGGTTAGCCGAAATAGCCAGGCCCAGGCCCGAGCCGCCGTATTTTCGGGTTGTGGATGCATCAACCTGGGTAAACGGGGTAAACAGGGTGTCAATTTTA
>CALCJE010000226.1 GCA_937965665.1 uncultured Bacteroidales bacterium | reverse complement strand
TTTAGTTTTTAAAATTTTTGAAAACAACATTCAGCATTACATAAGGCTGGGCAAAAACTGGGATTACAATTATGATGAAGAAACCCAGGAATATAATGATTACTACACCTGGATGTTCGATGAGGATTACGGCAAACCGGTGATGAGCCGGGAGATACAAACCCGGTCGTTGCAAAAATCAGGCAACATTTCACTACTTAATCTCGATTTGAGCGAGCTCAATTTTAATGAATCGTATAAAGGACTTTACCTGGTAAGGGTAGAGGCCAGTGACCGTAAATATATCCAGGATGCACAGTTGTTATCGCTTTCGGACCTGGGTATGATTGTAAAAGAAGGCTCCGCCGATGTAATGGTATTTGTAAACTCGCTGCGCGATGCTACACCTGTAAAAGGGGCACGTGTTGATTTTATAAGTTCCAATAACCAGAAGGTTTTTTCGTCAGTTACTGATAATAATGGCGTTGCATTGTTTAAAAATGCAAAACAGGTTGCTGCCGGGTTCAGGTTAAGCATGGTTACAGCCCGTTTCGAAAACGATTTCAATTTTGTACTCTTCGATAAAACACGCGTTGAAACTTCCCGCTTCGATGTAGGGGGCAAGCGCATCGAAAATGTGAACTATGATGTGTTTATGTATGGCGACCGCGATCTGTACCGGCCTGGCGACACGGCACATGTAAACACCATTGTGCGTACGTTAAAGTGGGATATAGTAAAAGATATTCCGTTAAAAATTAAACTTATAGCTCCGAACGGGCGCGAATATTCGAACCAGCGGTTTCAACTGAACGGAGCAGGCGCTGCCGAAACGCAATTTGTAATTCCGCGCCAGGCGCTAACCGGAACTTATGTAATTGAAGCCTATGCCGGAAATGATGTTCTGCTTGCATCCCGCAGGATTTCGGTTGAAGAGTTTGTACCCGATCGTATAAAAGTAACCACTAAAACCAATAAGCCTGTCTATCTGCCGGCCGAAGCCATAAATATTGATATTTTGGCCGAGAACCTTTACGGTACGCCGGCTGCCGGCCGTCGATTTGAAACTGAGCTGAGGTTGAAAAGAAAGCAACTCACATCAAAAGCACTGCCCGATTATTCGTTTAATATCGATTCGAAAAACATGCCGGTCCTGGCATCCATCATGCAGCAAGGCACAACTGGTTCGGATGGTAATGCTGTTGTAAATCTGAAATCGGCGGCATATACAGATATAGGCTTGCTCGAAGGGAAGATTTATACCACGGTATTCGACGAAACCGGCAGACCCGTCAACCGGCTGAATGTTGTTGAAATTCCTACGCAGCAGGTTTATTTTGGCATCAAATATTTTGATACCTGGCTTTCGACCCGCCAGGCTGTAAATCTTCAGTTTGCTGCTGTTGATCGCACCGGCAAACCATTGGCAGGAGCACAGGCCAAAGTGGTGATCCTGAATTATAAGTATGAAACTGTGATTGAAAAAGCTTACAACCGCTACAATTATGTTTCGCAGCGTAAGGAAAAAATAGTGATGGAACGCCAGGTGAATATCAGGGGGATGGGGACGGCCTTACCTTTTGTACCAACTCAGTCAGGCGAATATGAAGTGCGTATCATGGCCCCGGGAAGTGATAATTATGTTTCGCGTACTTTTTATGCTTATGGATGGGGCGATACCGATTTTTCATCTTTCGAAGTGAGCCGCGAAGGCGAGGTGACAATTACGCCTGATAAACAACTTTATCGTGCAGGTGAAAAGGCAAAACTGCTTTTCAAAGCTCCTTTCGACGGGCAGCTTTTGGTAGCAATAGAACAAAATAACGTGCTGAGCTACAAATTTATAAACCTGGTAAATAAATCGGCCAGCATGGAACTGTTAGTTTCAAAAGAGCATCTGCCGAATATTTATGTTGATGCCACCGCATTCCGTAAATCGGGCGATATGTCGATCCCTTTAACCGTGGCACATGGAATCGTATCATTGAAGGTTGATGATCCCACAGCCAGGCTGAATGTTGCATTAACGGCTCCCGAAAAATCGAGGTCGGGAACAAGGCAGACCTTTACAGTTAAAACTGTACCCGACGCTGAAGTAACCTTCGCTGTAGTCGACGAGGGTATTCTGCAAATAACGGATTATAAAACGCCTGATCCGTACAACTGGTTTTACCCGAAAAGAGCTTTGGGTGTAAACTCATTTGATGTTTATGCATTGCTATACCCCGAGTTGAAACATACATCGAGTCCTGCCGGTGGCGAAGCTTTCGATCTTTCGAGGCGTATCAATCCGCTTACCGGCGACCGGGTAAAACTCATTTCGAAATGGAGCGGATTACGGCGTGCCAATGCCGCAGGTGAATGTGCTTTTACAATTTATATTCCTCAATTTTCAGGCGCACTCAGGGTGATGGCGGTGGCTTATAAAGGACGTCAATTCGGTTCTGCCGAAAAAATCACTAAAGTTGCCGACCCGGTTATCGTGAGCATGTCGCTTCCCAGGTTCCTGAGTCCAGGTGATAACTGCGATGTTGCAGTTTCGATGACAAATACAACCGAAAAAGCTTCGGCGGCAACCGTTCAGCTTTCCATATCCGGCCCTGCGACCATAGCCGGTAAAAACATTGCCACGGCAAACCTGAAGCCGGGAAGTGAGTCCGTAAGCCTTTTTGGTATAAATGCCAATAAAGGGATAGGTGTAGCTTCGGTAATGGCTACAGTTACAGCGCTGGGACAGAAATTTACCCAGGTAATTGACATCCCTGTTCGTCCTGCCGGCGGATTAACCTTCATTACGGGGTCAGGTACCGTAGCCGCCGGTTCGGCCCAGTCGTTTAAAGCCTCCAGCGATTTGTATCCACAAGGTGTTAAATCGGCTTTGCTCCTGAGCAAATCACCAGCCATACAATTTGCCAAAAATCTCGATTTCCTGGTCAGGTATCCATATGGCTGCCTCGAACAAACTGTTTCGTGTGCTTTCCCACAGATTTATTTGTCGGATATAACCAGTTTGTTCCCTGCAACCACTGGTCGTAACTACATAGGAGGTGGCACTGTAGGTTATCATGTTCAGCAGGCGATTCTAAAAATTGAATCGATGCAACTTTACAATGGTGGATTTTCGCTTTGGCCACAGGGCGGAAATGCCGATTGGTGGGCTTCGGCATATGCAACGCATTTTCTGATTGAAGCCAGGGACGCCGGTTACGAGGTGAACAAAAAAGTGTTGGATGGCGCTTTGCGATTTTTAGCCCAGAAAGTGAAGGAACGCGAAATGGAAACGTATTTCTACATCGAAAACGGGGTGAACAAATCGCGAAATGTCCCCCGCCGCGAAATTCCCTACTCGGCATATGTGCTGGCAATGGCCGACCAGGCGCCCATTTCGACGATGAATTATTATAAATCACTGGTTACTGACCTTACTTCCGAGAGTCGCTACCTGCTTGCTTCGGCGTATATGCTTGCCGGTGATGTAAAAAGTTACAGAAGCATGTTGCCAAAAGTTTTTGGTACCGAGAGGGCGATCAGCGAATTTGGAAGATGTTATGCCTCGTATCTCCGCGACAGGTCGCTGGCGCTGAATGCCTTGCTCGAAGTTGATGCGAACAACCCGCAGGTGAATGAGCTGTTAAAAGGGATTACTTTAGAGTTGAAAAACAGCAGGTATTATTCAACCCAGGAGAGTGCTTTTGCGCTGCTTGCCATCGGTAAACATGCACGCAAAGCCGCTGCTGCCAATATTACCGGCCAGGTGACTATGGATGGAAAAAATGTGGGCACATTCAATAATAAGGATATGCAACTTGCCCTGGGTATTAATAATAAAACTGTAACAATAGCAGCGAAAGGCACAGGTTCTTTATATTATTATTACGAAGTTTCCGGGATAAAGCTTACTCCAAATCTTTCGGATAAAGATAGTCACCTTAAAGTACGGCGCCGTTTCCTCGACCGGAACGGGAGCCCGATTAACGGAAATTCATTTAACCAGAATGACCTGGTGGTGGTTGAAATAACTGCCCAGAGTGAGTCGGGTACCACTGTCGAAAATGTTGCCATAACCGATTTGTTGCCGGCATGTTTCGAAATTGAAAATTCACGGCTGGTAGCTGAGCGGGAAATGGATTTTATGAAAAATCGGTCAACTGCTGAGTATACCGATATTCGCGACGACCGGATC
Organism: uncultured Bacteroidales bacterium; assembly: GCA_937965665.1. Classification (GTDB taxonomy): domain Bacteria; phylum Bacteroidota; class Bacteroidia; order Bacteroidales; family UBA4417; genus UBA4417. Next base: position 4,050 of record CALCJE010000226.1, on the reverse strand, counting down.
AGCTTTTTTACCTCACTTGCAGGTAATCCCAGGACATTCTATTATACCGTCAGGGTGGTGAGTAAAGGAACTTATGTGATAGGGGCTGTAAGTGCCGATGCCATGTACAATGGCGAATATCATTCTTATTCCGGCAGTGGTAAGATAGTTGTAAAATAGTAAAAAGGTGTTGCATCTGCCCATAAACGTTTTGCTTTTAATGCAAATACAACTCATACTTTGGTATTGCCAATTCCTTTCGCATGGCTGCAGATAATAGAATGGGAAGCAACTCCTGTAAAAGTTATCCTTAAAACAAAAAACGGCTACTTTAGGGTAGCCGTTTTTTTATTGTGAATGCACATTTTCAATCTTTTGAATTACAGTTTACGTTTTACTTCTACTTCTTCATACCCTTCGATGATATCACCAATTTTTATGTCGTTGAAGTTGTCGATATTTAAACCGCACTCATAACCTGTAAGTACTTCCTTCACATCATCTTTGAATCGTTTGAGCGAGCCCAGTGAACCGGAATGAACAACGATACCATCGCGAATCACGCGGATACGTGTGTTACGTGTAATTTTTCCATCCAGCACCATACACCCGGCAATTGCTCCAACTTTCGAGTTGCGGAATACTTCGCGTACTTCGACATTGCAAACAATTTTCTCTTCAATTTCGGGGGCAAGCATACCTTCAATAGCCAGCTTGATCTCGTTGATAGCAGTGTAAATGATGGAATAGAACCGAATATCGATTTCTTCGCGTTCGGCCAGCTTGCGGGCACTCATACTCGGGCGTACCTGGAAACCTGCGATAATAGCATTGGATGCAGATGCAAGCAGTACATCGCTTTCGGTGATGGCACCCACGCTCTTGTGAATTACATTCACCTGAACCTGTGGTGTTGAGAGTTTGAGCAGTGAATCCGATAATGCTTCCACCGATCCGTCAACGTCGGCTTTAACAATGATATTAAGCTCCTTGAAGTCGCCAATAGCAATACGGCGTCCGATTTCGTCGAGGGTAATGTGTTTCTGTGTACGTATGCCCTGTTCGCGTTGCAGTTGCTGACGTTTGGTAGCAATCTGTTTTGCTTCGCGCTCATCAACCATTACTTTAAATTTGTCACCGGCCTGGGGAGCACCTGTGAGCCCGAGTAAAAGTACCGGGGCCGAAGGGCCTGCTTCTTTAATGGACAGGTTACGCTCGTTGTACATGGCTTTTACCTTACCATACACTGAGCCTGCAAGTATAAAATCACCCAGTTTCAGCGTACCGTTCTGAACCAGGAGTTTGGCTACATAACCACGTCCTTTGTCCAGCGACGACTCAATAACGGTTCCTGAAGCCCTGGCTTCGGGATTTGCTTTCAGGTCGAGGAGTTCGGCTTCGAGCAACACTTTGTCGAGCAGTTCCGAAACATTAATCCCTTTTTTAGCAGAGATTTCCTGGCTCTGGTATTTTCCGCCCCAGTCTTCAACAAGAATATTGAGTTTGGAAAGTTCTTCTTTTATCTTTTCGGGATTAGCCCCGTTTTTATCAATTTTATTGATGGCAAATACCATGGGAACGCCGGCAGCCTGTGCGTGATTGATGGCTTCCTTGGTTTGAGGCATCACAGTGTCGTCAGCTGCCACAACAATAATTACAATGTCAGTAACCTGTGCTCCACGGGCACGCATAGCAGTAAATGCTTCGTGACCCGGGGTATCGAGGAAGGTAATTTTGCGGCCATCCTCCAACTGAACTTCGTATGCTCCGATATGCTGTGTAATACCACCGGCTTCACCGGCAATTACGTTAGCATTACGGATATGGTCAAGAAGCGATGTTTTACCATGATCCACGTGACCCATAACGGTTACAATCGGGTTACGGGGTTTCAGCAGTGCAGGATCATCAGCCTCTTCAGTATTGTCAATAGCTTCCTGTACTTCGACACTTACAAATTCAACTTTGTATCCGAATTCATCGGCAAGTACCGAAATGGTTTCAGCATCGAGGCGTTGGTTAATAGAAACAAACATCCCGAGGGTCATACAGGTACCAATGATTTTGGTAACCGGTACATCCATCATCACTGCAAGGTCGTTGGCAGTAACAAATTCGGTAACCTTAAGTACTTTTTTGTCTTCTTCGAGCCTGGCAACTTCCTCCTGCATATGCTGGCTGATGACATTACGTTTTTCGCGGCGATATTTCGAAGCTTTCGATTTACCAGTGCCGCTCAGTCGCTGCAACGTTTCTTTTATCTGCTTCTGGATATCCTCGTCAGTAAGCTCAGCTTTTGGCATAGCGGGGCGTGTGTTGCCCTTTACGCCTGGTTTTGCTTTCGATTTATCGTGTGGCCTGGCCGGGGTAACTACACGCGGGGTTGTGGTTCCTGGTGCAGCTGCCGATGGGGTTTCGGTTGTTCCGTTTTTGCCTTTATTCAGGCGTTTGCGTTTACGTTTTTTCGATTTGGAGTCTTCATCGCTCGATGAAGCCACCGGTTTCCGAGGCTCTGGTCGCGAAGGTGAGGGCAATTCTATTTTACTCAGAATTTTCGGTCCCTCGAGTTTTGTAAACTTTGTTTGAAGGAAATTCGAATCGCTCTTATTATAAATGCCATCAATTGAAGGCTGGTCAGTTGAGCGTGCCGGTGCTTCCTCCTGGGTTTCGGTTTTTGCCGGCTGTTCAGCTACGGGAGCTTCAACTACAACAGGAGCCGGTTCCGGTGCTGGTACTGGCTCCGGAGCGACTACAGGTGCTTCAGCTACAGGAAGTGCTTCTGGCGTTGCCTTTTTATGATCTTTGGCTGAACCTTTCTCAGCTTTCTCTTTTTTCTTTGGCTTTTTATCGAACTGTTTCAGGTCGATGGTACCCAGTACTTTTGGACCTGGAAGTATAAGATCGTCAGTGGCGGCGGTAATCACCTGCTCTGCAGCAGGGGCTTGTGGCGCAGCCTGGGGCTTAACTTCGGGTGTTTCAGCAACAACAACTTTCGGTTCCTGAACGGGTTCAGGTTGAGGAGCAATTGTTTTGGGTGCTTCAGGCTTAACTTCTTCCTTTACAGGCTCAGGTGCAGGAGGTGCAATTACAACAGGTATTGCTTCAACTACAGGGGCAGGAGCAGGTTCCGTTGTTTTTTCAACAACAGGTGCCGGGGCAGCTACTGGCTTTGGCGCTACCGGAACTTCGACCGGTGCCTTTGGCTGTGCAGGAGGTGTAGCAACACTTTCCTTCACTGTTTTAACTTCAGCAGTTTCCGGTACCTGGGGCTTCTTTTCCTCGGCTTTTGCAACTTTTTGAGCCTGGTACTCTAATTCGATGTGTTTGGCAATATCCTTTGCAGCCTTATCGGGCTGGTATTCTTTAACCAAAAGAGAATGCATTTCCGGACTTAACTTGGTGTTCGGATTACTATCTATTTTAAAACCTTTCTTATGAAGAAAGTCTACGATAGTTGATACACCGACATTAAATTCGGTTGCGGCTTTTCCAAGCCTGATTGATATGGGTCCGTCTGACATGCTTTTATCGAAATTTCGCCTGAAGCTCGGAATAAGTGAGTAAAAGTACGATTTAATTTTCAAACTTATATGTATTAGCCGCAGATATCAGCTTGCATACATATAGATGCAAAGCCTTGATGAATAAAGATTACACTTGGTTCTCCGTAATCATCATCTGTGTTTATGCGTTATTCAAACTCAGCCTTGAGAATACGGTGCACTTCGCGAATGGTTTCTTCTTCCAGTTGCGAGCGGCGTACCAGCTCTTCAGCGCTCAGTTCGAGAACACTCTTTGCAGTGTCGCAACCAATGCTTTTTAATTCATCGATGATCCACTGATCAATTTCGTCATTGAATTCCTGCAGGTCAACATCTTCGTAATCGGAATCAGTATCGCGGTAAACATCAATTTCGTAACCGGTGAGTTTACCGGCAAGTTTAATGTTGTGGCCTCCTTTTCCGATTGCAAGTGATACCTGGTCGGGTTTCATATATACTTCGGCTCTTTTATTTTCTTCATCAAGGTTGATGGAAGTAAGTTTAGCCGGGCTTAACGAACGTTGGATAT
>CALCJE010000225.1 GCA_937965665.1 uncultured Bacteroidales bacterium | reverse complement strand
AAGAGAACACAATTGAAAAATATAAAACGGTATTGGATACGCTCCGAAAGAAATAATTCGCATCTCAGATTTTTCTAAGTATTTTTGCAAACCTTAAAAGCATCAACATGATTCTGCAATTTATCCACTGGCATGTTAGCCCAACCATTTTCAGTCTCGGACCCGTTAGTGTACGCTGGTACGGATTACTTTTTGCCATGTCCTTCGTAGTTGGTTATTTTATTATGCTACGTATTTTCCGCAAAGAAAATATTCCGGAGCCATTACTGGATCAGCTCAGCATGTATATGCTTATAGCAACTGTTGTCGGGGCTCGGCTTGGCCATGTTCTGTTTTACGAACCCGAATCGTACCTGGCACATCCGCTCGATATACTTAAAATCTGGCAGGGAGGATTGGCCAGCCATGGCGCGGCTATAGGAATTATTGCTGCGTTACTGCTTTTTGCCAGGAAAACGAGGCAGCCATTCCTTTGGGTGATTGACAGGATTGTAATTGTAGTTGCCCTCGCCGGTTTTTTTATCAGAACCGGGAACTTGTTCAATAGCGAAATTTATGGCAACCTCACTCAACTGCCATGGGGCTTTATTTTTGAACGCAATGGTGAAACCCTGCCACGACACCCCACGCAGATTTATGAAGGTTTGTGTTACCTGGGCATTTTCTTTTTCCTGCTTTGGTACTACTTTCAAAAGAACGGGAAACCAAGGCCAGGATTCCTGTTTGGCTTTTTCCTGATTTCTGTTTTCGGGTTCAGACTCCTTGTGGAATTTATAAAAGAGCCACAGGTGAATTTTGAAAATTCGATGGCACTCAATATGGGCCAGCTGCTTTCCATTCCATTTATTATAGGCGGAATTATTCTGTTGGCCAGGAAACCGAAAATCACCAAATAAATCGTTGTATTTACTTGCACTGAATAAACACAAAGGAGCTCAAGGCTCCTTTTTTTATGCAGTAAATAATTCACGTTACCAGCACTTTAGGCTATAGTATTGAACTGAAATAATAATCGTAGTGAGCTAAATTGAACAGCATTATAAATAACAAGATTAGCACGTATCTTGCTGGCACAAGAATTAACAAGGTATTCAGAACAAGCAGATCGGGGAAAAGGGACCTGCTTTATCATAAAAAAAGGGAGCCGAAGCTCCCTTATAAAACATTAAATAAATGCACTGGGTTATTTCATTGCACCCATTTTCTCATTGAGGTATTTGTCGATTTTCTGCGCCAGGACTTTCTGATTATACTGATCAGCCATTTGCTTCATCGAATTAAAGAAACCAAAAGCTTCGTTGATATCTTCATCGTAGTTGGCACGATAATCAGGATTGAGTGACAGGTAATAGTCTGCGTTCTGCTGGTAAATCTGGAAAAGGCGGTCGGCAAGCTTATTTCCTTTTTCGAAGGCACCCGATTTGTAATACACATCCACAAACTGAATCATATAATAATCGAAGTGTATTTTATTGTCAGGGAAAATCTGCTGAACATAATCACAAACTTTAACAGCTGAATCATTCTTGCCTTCGATGCTTAATTTACGGGCCAAACGGGCAAAATTCTGTTTCGGGATCATACTATTGCGGTAACTTTCGCGATCCACATATACGCCCGGTGCACTCAGGTTACCCCATTTGCATTTGTTCATCAGGATATCATACGACGATTCCGAATTCACACTCCCAACACCTTTGATATAATCGCGCTCGTCGGGGTTTACCGGCATAAACCTGTACACGAAACCTTCCTGGTAACAGTATTTATCAACATCGACGGCATCGCTCACACTTGAAGGACTTGCAAAGTAGATCGGACGTTTAAATTTGTTTTTAGCCAGGAAATCGAGCAACATCAGGTCATTTTTATAAAGGTAGTTCGACTTGATATCCCATTCAACGCTTCCCACCACTTTGTCAGCCAGGTATGCCGGAACAATACCGTTTTTAACCATAGATGCAGAGTCAACTGTTATTTTTACCTTCTTGGTAGGATAAATAGCAATGGAGCGTGATCCCGACATAAAACGGGATGAAGGATCGTCGCTTGCTATCAGGTCGATAAGATCCTGTAGTTCAACCCTGTCCTGCAATTGGCCTGAATACGCACATACTTCGTTGATCCCTTTATTATACTGATCGTATGAAAGCGTGAACGGCAAAGCGTCCGAATCATATATTTTGCGCATGAGCTGGTGTACATACCAATCGCCCGACGAAAGCATAAAATTAACAACCCGCACATCTGTACGTATGCCTTCAACCTCCTGGGCGTACCAGAGCGGGAAAGTATCGTTATCCCCGTTGGTAATCAGGATGGCATTGGGTGCACATGAATTCAGATAGTCAGCAGCAAAATCGCGGGTAGCATACTTGTTGGCACGGCTATGATCGTCCCAGCCTTCTTTAGCCATGATGGTTGGCACCAGCAAAAGGCAAACCACAGTTATCGGGATGGCAATATACTTTTCATTTATTTTTTTCAACATATCCCACAACGCCATCACGCCCAGGCCTATCCAGATAGCGAAGGCGTAGAATGAGCCCGCAAAAGCATAATCTCGTTCACGTGGCTGGTAGGGAGTAATATTGAGATACAACACAATGGCCAGGCCAGTCATAAAGAACAGCAGCAATACCACTACAAACCCATCAGTGTGCTTTCGGATGTGGTAGTATAAACCCAATAGCCCCAGAATGAGTGGCAGGAAGTAGAACTTGTTATTTGCCGGGTTTTTCATGCTATCGGGCAAATTCGACTGATCACCCAGGAAATAACTATCCAGCGGAGTAATTCCACTTAACCAGTTACCGTACCGGATGCCGCCGTGGCCTTCGATATCATTCTGCCGCCCGACGAAATTCCAGAAGAAATAGCGCATATACATATGGCCTACCTGGTAACGGAGGAAGAAACGCACATTTTCGACAAACGTAGGTTTGTACAATGTTTCCGGTTTCCCTTCGTCATTCACCACATCAATAGGGGTACCTTTTATTTTGCCCCACGATTTATAAGCCGAAATATGACTGGGTTTCTGGTTACTCCACATACGCGGGAAAATGGTACAGAAAGCTTTATCATAATTAGGGATGGTATTTTTGCGGTCATCCGTCATTACATATTTGCCTTTTTTTGTGTCCTTCACATAAAAAGGAGTACCATCATCATACGGATCTGTTTTATCCTGAGGTGCATTGTAATACTGCCCGTAAGCTATGGGCCATGTTCCGTATTGCTCGCGGTTGAGGTATGATAAAAGACTTACTGCGTCGCTCGGATCATTTTCATTGATAGGTGTGTTGGTGTTGGCACGAATTACCAGCATGAAAAATGATGAATAACCAACTACCAGGAAAGCAATGGACAGGAACACCGTGTTGGCAGCAGCCCTCACCTGGCTTCGGTTTAACCGGCCGGGTTCGCTTTTGTACCAATAATAAATGCCAATAACAACAAGTAATCCAAGGAAGGTTGTCCACGAGAATATTGCCAACAGGAGTAAAAGCACTCCACCGATCACATAATTTATCGTTGAATGCGTATCCTGGTAAGTAAACCTGATGCTCCACACGAGCACGCTTAATAATACAAGGAAATAGAAAAGCGTTCCTGAATTGAAAGGCAGCCCGAAATCATTTACAAACAAAATTTCGTATTTGCCTGCCAGGAATACGGTATATGGAATAACCATAAACATGATAAAGGCGAGTATAAAAAACGAGATTCCGAGCGTTAGCAATGAACCTTTCCAGGTGGTTTTGTATTTTCGGAAATAGAATACCAGGGCAATAGCCGGTATAGCCAGCAGGTTAAGCAAATGCACACCGATTGAAAGTCCCATCAGGTATGCTATCAGGATGATCCAGCGCTGCGAGTGCGGTTCGTCGGCTACCTGGTCCCATTTAAGAATAGCCCAGAAAACGATGGCTGTAAAAAACGATGACATGGCATAAACCTCACCTTCGACAGCCGAAAACCAGAATGAATCACTGAAAGTATAAGCCAGTGCTCCTACAAGCCCGCTACCCAAAATAGCATACATGCGACCGGTGCTGATTTCCTGATCTTTTGTGAATTTCAGACCCAGCATGGTAATACTCCAGAACAGGAACAGAATAGTTGCAGAGCTGCTCAGGGCCGACATAATATTTACCATCATCGCAACTTTACTGGTGTCGCCAAAGGCAAACAAACTGAAAAAACGGCCCAGTAACTGGAAAAGAGGTGCTCCCGGCGGATGGCCTACCTGAAGTTTAAACGCGGTTGAAATATATTCACCGCAGTCCCACCAGCTGGCAGTAGGCTCAATGGTTGACAAATAAACCCACGATGCGAAGGCAAAAACGATCCATCCCAACAGGTTATTCAGTTTCCTGAATGTTTTCATGAAAAATTGGATTAATGAATAAACAAATTTTTGAAGGGACGAAATTAACCAATAATTATGAAGTATCTACAATTTTTAGTATTTGTTAAGAAAATGCAAACGTTACAAGATCATGGCGTAAACCCATGAGTCCTTTACAGCAAATGGATTGCGTTGAAAACTACCAGGCTTGCCAGCTTCATATTTAACAAATAAACAATTCATAATCGCATTATCGCGCCTGCAACCAAGGGCACATCCGTTGACAGGTATATGATTCAAGGAATTTAACAGTAAGATTTTTGCCTTTTTTTTCATTTGATTTATATATGTTAAAAAAAAATACTACTTTTGCAGTCCTTTAAGGGAAGAAATTAGTTTGTCCGATGGTGTAAAGGCAGCACGAATGGTTTTGGTCCATTCGGTCTAGGTTCGAATCCTGGTCGGACAACTTTAATTCAATCAACTGGTTATCAATAACTATAAATTAAGTAAAGCGCTATTGATTCACTTCTTACTCATCAGTAATAAGAGCCAGGCAACAGAATTCAACAGTATGTTTACATGTTTGCGTATTCATACTCGTGACGAATAGTGGAGGGGACTTTTGTCCCCTCTTTTATTAATTTGAAATTTTTATTTGTAATCCAATACATACAATGATCAGCGAACAACTCATAAAAGATCTCACCAACCAGCACCTGGAAGGCACCGATCGTTTTGCAGTAAGCGTTGCAGTGAGGCCCGATAACCGCATCAGGATTTTTATTGATAGCGATAGCCATGTTCTGATTGAACACTGTATTGAATTGAGCAAATTCATTGAGTCGCAGCTCGATCGCGATGTGGAAGACTTCGAACTGAATGTATCCTCATCAGGGCTCGATCAGCCCTACCGGCTTTCGCGACAGTACATTAAAAACATTGGCCGCGAAGTAGCTGTATTACAAAAAGATAATACCAAAATAGAAGGCACGCTTATAGCAGCCGACGAACTTGGCTTTACTGTAAAACAGGTTACCAAGGTTAAAAAAATAATTACTGAAAACTTACATACTTTCCTGTATAGCGATATAAAGGAAACCAAAGAAATCATTAAAATCTGAAACTCAAATATTAATTTGCCATGGGCGAAATGGAGCACATCAACCTGGTCGAGACATTTTCTGAATTCAAAGAATTCAAAAACATTGATCGTGAAACCCTGATGCGTATTCTGGAAGATGTATTCAGGCATATGTTGATTAAAAAAAATGGTACCGACGAAAATATCGATATCATTGTTAACGTCGACAAAGGTGACCTCGAAATCTGGCGGAAACGTACCATTGTTGAAGATGATGAACTGGAAGACGAAAATCTCCAGATCTCATATTCCGAAGCCATTAAAATTGAACCCGACTTCGAAGTCGGAGAAGAAGTGGTTGAGCCCATCAGGCTTGCAGATATTGGGCGGCGCGAAATTCTTACCGTACGTCAGAACCTGATCTCAAAAGTACAGGAATATGAAAAAGACAATATCTTCCGCAAGTACAAGGATCGCATCGGCGACATTGTAACCGGTGAGGTTTACCAGGTATGGAAAAACGAGATACTGGTACTCGACGACGAGGACCTGGAACTGACCATGCCACGCACCGAGCAAATCCCTGGTGATTTCTACCGCAAAGGCGACACCATTCGTGCGGTGGTTGCCCGCGTTGACATGAAGAAAAATGCCCCTGTCATTATCCTTTCTCGTACTTCGCCCATGTTCCTTGAGCGTCTGCTCGAAGGCGAAGTGCCGGAAATTTTCGACGGGCTGATCACCATTAAAAATATTGTGCGTGTTCCCGGCGAAAGAGCCAAAATCGCAGTTGAATCTTACGACGACCGTATCGACCCTGTTGGTGCCTGCGTCGGAATGAAAGGTTCACGTATTCATGGCATTGTACGCGAACTTCGTAACGAAAATATCGATGTCATTAACTATACTTCAAACTCGAGCCTGTATATACAACGTTCGTTAAGCCCGGCTAAAATTACTTCCATCAACCTTGATGAAGA
>CALCJE010000224.1 GCA_937965665.1 uncultured Bacteroidales bacterium | reverse complement strand
ACCCGGGAGTATATCCATAAAGTTATCCGAAAACTGAACATCGGTGTTGGTGCTTGTAAGGAACAGGTTTTTAGCCAGGTTTTCGGAGTAGATTACTACGGCATAGGATTCGGGCGTTTCCTGTACTTCGTAGTTAATTCCGGGGTTTGGCAACTGGAGGTTTTTCACTTTCGTGAAATAGTGGTAATCGGTATCAATTACTTTATTGCCTGCCTCGAAGGTAGTTACCATCACACATTTGTTTCTGCCGACAAGATTCACCAGTTCAGTGGTATCAGTCTCAAAAACAATTGCCGACGAATTGGCCGGTAACTGCGCTTTTACAGATTGCTCCCAAAGCGTAATTCCCTGGAAATCGATCAGTTTCATTTTTAATAATCCTTTTTGTGGACTGGTATTATCCGAAATTCCGAATACCTTTATTTTGCCGTTTTCTTCCACGGTTGATATAATAGAGTTTTTATAGGCTTCGCGGGCAAAATACTGCAGGGCTTTCCAGCGCTGGTAATAGTCGATGCTGCTCCAGGAGGCTACCGGCCAGCAGTCGTTAATCTGCCAGTACAGTGATCCCTGGCAGTATGGCATAGCCTGGCGATGTGCCTCAATAGCTATTTTTATGCCTTCGGCCTGCAGCAGCTGGCCGATATAAAGGAACTGTTCAAAGTCGGCAGGTATTTTGTAATCTTCGGTCATATATTGCCTGATACGCAGGTTGCCGATACCCGAGCGTTGGTGCGAAGCCATTACTTCCGATTCAATATCATAGTCGGCAGGGACGGTATATTTTTGTACTGATTTAAATTCGGGGAACGACTGGAACCCGTATTCGCTCATAAAACGGGCCTGGTATTTGCGGAAATCGCTAAACGGGTGCAGCCCATGCCATACACCCCAATAATGCATATCACCCGAGCGTGTTTCGTAGGTGGCCAGCTTTTGAAACCCGGCTGATGGCGACGATTGCCAGTAGGGCTGATCGGGGGCAAGGGATTTTACGGCATCGGGCAGTATATGATGAAAAACCTGGTCGTAGGCATTCCAGATAATTTCACGTTCCTTCGGGGTATAAAGTTGTTTGTATCCCCAGCCTGACTTTTCGTTCCATTGTGCCCACATTATTTCTATTTCGTTGTTACCACACCAAAGTGCAATACAAGCATGGTCCCTGAGGCGTTTCACATTATCGAGGGCTTCGTTTTTTACATTGTTCAGAAACTCCTCATTGCCTGGGTACATACTGCAGGCAAACATAAAATCCTGCCATATCAGTATGCCGTATTTATCGCAAAGGTCGTAGAACAGGTCGTTTTCGTAGGTGCCGCCGCCCCATACACGCAGCATGTTCATATTACTCCGGGCTGCCGATTTAACGATAAACTCGTAGGTTTCCGGTGTTACCCGGGGCAGAAAAACATCGTTGGGAATGTAGTTGGCGCCTTTCATAAACACAGGCCTGCCGTTTACTTCAAAATAAAAACTTTCGCCCTTGCCATCGGCATCGGGGGTGCGGATGAGTTTTATGGTTCGCAACCCGGTTTTAACCGATTTGCTGTCGGCTATATTGGGTGCATTGCCTGATACAGCGGTTATAGTGTACAGGTATTGCTCTCCGAATCCGTTGGGCCACCATAGTTTCGGGTTTTTTATTTCAAAATCGATGGCATAAACATGGGTTCCTTTTTGAAGTTCAATTTCCTGGCTTGCGGCAGGAAAATCGTTTACATGGATACTTACCGGCTGTTTACCTGCCTGTGTAGCGGTGATTTCGAGTTCCGCTTTTAAAAGTGCCGATTTGGCAACAATTGTTTTTTGTATAATGTGGATGTTTTCAATCTTGTGGCTGTCCCAGGCTTTCAGCATCACCTTGCGCCAGATGCCCGAGGTTACCAATCGCGGGCCCCAGTCCCAGCCAAAATGATAGCCCGCTTTACGGGTAAATACACTTAATACATTGGTGCCCACGCCACCGGTTACGGATTGATCGTTGCCTGCCGGCAGGCCGAAACCGAATTCTTCCTGTTTCTGTAAGCCAATCACAATAGGCGATTTGAATAAAATACGTACCTGGTTTTTGCCTGGTTTCAGGTATTTTTTAACATCGGCTGTCCAGGTACGGAACATATTATCGGCACTGAGTACAGGCTGATCGTTCACAAAAACATCGGCATAGGTATCAAGCCCTTCGAATTCGAGAACCATGTTCTGTTTCTGTGCCATTTCGGGCGAAAGCTCTATGGTGGTGCGGTATTCCCAGTTTACCTTGTCGATCCATTGCAGGGCGCGTTCATTGAGGCGGTAATAGGGGTCTTCAATTTTTTTATTGTTCAGCAGGTCGGTATGCACGGTTCCGGGTACGGTGGCTGGCATCCAGGCCGTGGTTCCGGTTTGGCGGAATTCCCAGTTTTTATTCAATTCCATTGATAATACTGAGGTCTGGGCTGAGGTAGATAATGAAATGATCATCAGGATGAATGTAAAAACTGGAATTCGGATGTATTTTTTAATCATATTTTTTGGATTTTCAGTAAGTGGTTGGTTTTATACACTGAAAGTAGTGTAAAATTAGTGGACTTTTTAATAAGAAATCTTAAGGGTGTCAAATTACCCCTGATTTTCCACCATTTTCAAAGCAGGCTAGCCCTGATGAACTATTCCCTGGCATACCCTATACATGCCACACTTAGTTTTACACCCTCTGTTTCCAGCAAAATGTGGGCTGCCGATTCGAGGGTAGCGCCGGTGGTTATTACATCGTCAACCAGCAGAATATGTTGCCGGGCTATGGCTTCGGGGTTGGTGACCTTAAAAATTTCCTTCACATTTTCCCAGCGTGCAAACCGCGATTTCCGGGTTTGGGTCGAAGTATCAACGGTTCGTATAAATGAGGTGGCATCCATTTCGATATTCATGGCCCTGGCCAGGCCAATGGCAAACTGCTCGCTTTGGTTATACCCACGTTTCCGCTGCTTTTCGGGATGCAGCGGAACTGGTATTACCCTGGTAACATCCTGAAATGCATCGGCTTTAGCCAGGTCGGCACCCAGTATTTTCCCCAGGTGTATGCCAACATCCATTCGTCCTTTGTATTTAAGCTGGTGGATAAGGTGCTGCACCTTGCTTTTTTTCTGAAATGTGTATAGTGCCGCGGTATTAGCCAGTTGTGCCCTTCCCCAGAAAACCTTGTCCAGCGGGCTGTCTGTCATCAGGTGATAATTGGTTTTAGGAAGGTGGTAAAGGCAGTAAGTGCAAATAATTTCTTCGTGTTTAAACAGTGAGTTACCGCAGGCTGCGCAAACCCGCGGATAAAGCAGGGATATAAAATCGTCGATAAAGCCCGGAATTTTCATAACTGATTTTTCGTTACCCAAAGATAGTGAAAAACAATAGTTTAGGATTCAGGCAATCGATCCATTTTTCGAAGCGGGGATTTTCAACTTCCTGCTTTTAAACCCGGCTTCACATAATAAAAGCCTGCCTTTTAGTACAGGCAGGCTTTCAGTGCGTTGAAAATGGCATTTAAGTTCCTTTTCGTGCATGCGGGGTTAACGCATTTTAGAAAATATCCAGCAATTCAACTTCAAATATCAGGGTTGCATTCGGTCCTATTGCTTTACCTGCGCCCTGCGCACCATATGCCAGATTCGAAGGAATAAAGAATTTATATTTTGAGCCCTTTGGCATCAGTTGTAATCCTTCAACCCATCCCGAAATAACCTGGGTAACGCCAAAAGTAGCTGGTTCGCCGCGACTTACTGAACTATCAAATACAGTTCCGTCGATCAGCGTGCCGGTATAATGCACTTTTACCTGATTTTTTGCAGTCGGTTTCGGGCCTGTTCCTTCGGTAATTACCTGGTACTGAAGTCCGCTGGCGGTTTCTACAACGCCCGCTTTGTTTTTATTTTCGGCCAGGAATGCTTTTCCCAGTTCGCTGTTGTTGCCTTCGGCTTTTTTCTGCATGCCTTCGAAAAATTCGTTCAGTATATGGTTCACCTGGTCGGGCGACATCCTGATTTCCTCGTTGTTTATAATTGCATTCAGGCCCTGTGTGAAATGCTCGATATCAAGCGCTTCGACACCTGAGTTTTTTAAGTTGCTCGCAATGCTTAAGCCTAAAGCGTAGCTGATGTCTTTCATAAAATATGTTTTTAACTTTTTGGGCTGCGAAGGTAAAACTTTTAATTTACATGCAAACAGATAATTATACAAGGGCATGCTTGCCTTGTAGTTGCTATATTCAATGAGTGATAGGAATTTATTTCCCCGCTAAATATTGATGTAACGATGTTCTGTGTATTACCGAAACCTGAAATCAACTGGGTGGGTTTAGGGAGATTCAGCCGTTTTCTTTTTTCTTTTCGGTTGGTTTTTCTTTTCCCAGCAGCAGGTTTATGGCTTTCTGTGCAAAGCGTTCTGTAAATCCCGAAGCAAAAGCAATGGCAAAATAATCGAGGGGTTGCGAAATGTTAAACGAAAAAATATCGATATGTTGTGCCAGCGACGACTTAAGCAGCAGGAATATAAAAACGGAAAACCCTGCGCCGATAAATATTTTGCTCATGGTTATTACCTGGCTGCTGCCCAGTTCGCTGATGCGGGGCGAATCGGTAAGTTGCCGTGTTGAAACAATGGCGCTGGTAAGGGCACCCAGCAACCCGAAGAGCAGTACGCCTATAAGGTAACCGGTTAAACTGAGCTCGTTTACATAGTTTTTGCCCATTGCCCCGATGATGCCGATAAAGTAAATCACTATTCCTGATATAGTGAGGAACAACAGTGTGGAAAGCATCCAGAAAAGGTTGCGTACCAGCCTGTTGAGGTAAAACAAATTATCATAGGCTTCGTCCTTCAGTTCGGTGGCATGCATCAGCGCTTCAACCGTAGGTATGGCGGTTACACCTTCGGGTCTTTTGCCTAAAATATTAATAATGGCCTCTTTACGCCATTCGTTAAATTTTTCGGCTTCCCTGAAAAGCGATTTTGCATTCGCCAGCCGCTCCTGGTCGGTCATAGCATATATTTCGAGCCGCTGCGCCGCATGAAAGCTTTTCCAGCCTTCGTCAATTTTATTTTGCTGCAGGTACCTTTCGGCATCCCTAACCAGTTCTTTAGCCTGTATAGCCCATTGCTGACCCGAGGCATTCAGGTCCATCACCCGCTTTTCGAGTTGAGGTTTAAAGCATGATAATTCACCCGCCAGCCGCGAATAGCGCGGGCTATATTCAAGGGTGGTGAACCTTGTACGTAGTATTTTTAATCTCGGCCACATAGTTTTTGATTTTATACAATGAATAACCATGAAACAGCAACCACCAGAGCCATGGGAAATATTTGAAGCAGTACACAAGCCAGGGAAAGCAACTTTCGGGTAAAAGTAAACCTGTATGTAACATTCAAAATTCGGCTGGTTTGCCGGTATAAGGCAATGTCATCCGCTATCCTGTTTCAGGTTCTGCTGTAACGGATATTAAAGTTACGAAAAATAAGCGTATTAAGTCAATATTTCCGTAACCGGGGCTTGTTAAAGGCTGATTTATGTATCGGAAATGATGGTTGGCCGACCCCGGTTCGCGGTTCTTTTTATCAGACTTGTGCGGCAGATATTTTATTATTATCTATCATCGGTTCGATGGTAGTAGCTCAAAATTATGAAAATCACGTATTCTGTAAATTCTGAATCTGACAGATAACAAGCTATGGATAACATCTTTCATTTTTATTTTGTTAAATTATCGGTAGTGGGTGGAGGAGGGCAAATTGTATTCCATATTTTGTATTGATCTTTTTCAATATAAAAATTTTTACTGTTATAGAGTTTTTGAAGTTGCCAACTCATTCTTGTGTATGCTTCTTTTTTACTAAAAAACATCATATCCTTGTCATTGAGTTGTTTTATCTTCTTAATGAAATTGCTATCGACTTTTGCTCCTATGTCATTAAAAGGAGAGCACATC
>CALCJE010000223.1 GCA_937965665.1 uncultured Bacteroidales bacterium | reverse complement strand
CAGGTTTTTATCTTTCCATGAAAAGTAGAGCCACGAAACAGAATAGGGCAGCAGCAAAAGCAGGGAGGTGTTTTGTATGGAAAGCTTTATCAGGTCGGGGAAAAACCGCTCATCGTGAAGTATTAACTTAATATAAAGCGAATAAAACAATGCCATAAGCAATATTTCGGCCAGCACCCATAACAGGTATTGCCAGGTATTAAGCGAGCGGCTATGGCTCAGGTAGTACATCACAATGCGGCTGATAACCACAATCAGAACGCCTGTGAGCGTAATCAGGCTGGAGTAAAAGAGCAGCTCCCAACGGGTAATTTTGAACCAAACATTTACACCGAAAGGCTCGTAAACATTTATAAAAACCAACGCGAAGGCGGCCGTAAAAAGAATCTGCTGAACAATATTTCTTTTGGTAGTGAGGTATGCAGGGATTGGTTTATAAAAATCAGCCATCGGAACCGTCTTGAATAGTACTGCAAATTTAATCTATTCCACCGAAACCCGTCATTCATAATTTTGATCTGTTTTTCATCTTCAAATTTCACCCCATATTCAGCGATTTTACCCCGTATTATGCATTTTTAACCCTCAGGCACCGCCTGTAGCCCTTTGCAGGATAGCCATTGTTAACTCGCAGTATTTTTGCCCAAAATACAGCAACGAGTTTGCCAGGTTGGCTTCATGGGAATATGAAAATACCCGTGAACCGAGCGATTTTCGTTACAAAATATTAAATATCTGCCCAGGGCGCATGATGAATTACACACAGAAATACCACGAACTAAAAACACTTTTCCATCCGGGAGCGGACAAATCCGATATTCACGGTTCGGATATCTCGTGTTTTTGGGCAGATTTCGATTCGCAAAACATGAGTGCACTGGCCGGAGAGCGGGATCATAAAATTTATGCACATTCCTTGCTTAACAACATGCCTGATGAGTCTATCTCCGAAAACTACAGGTTCAGGTACCCGGTATTTAAACCGGCTGATACCCGAAAGCAGCGCCAGGCCATCTTACTGCTGCATGGACTAAACGAACGCAACTGGAATAAATACCTGGTTTGGGCATATTACCTGGCTTTTAAAACCGGGAGGCCGGTAATACTTTTCCCGATTGCGTTTCATATGAACCGCTCACCCGAGGCATGGAGTAACCCGAGGATTATGTCGCCGGTGCTGCTCGATCGCAGGAAAAGGCTGGGCGAAGATCCCATGTCGACCTTTGCCAATGTGGCTCTCAGCGAAAGGCTTTGCGAAGATCCGCTCCGGTTTTATACTTCGGGCCAGCAAAGTGCCGCCGACATTGTCCAGCTTGCCGGGCAGCTTAACCGCGGCGAACATCCGCTTTTTGATAAAGGAACCACCATTGATATTTTCGCCTATTCCATAGGCGCTTTCCTCTCGCAGATCCTTTTTCTGGGAAACCCGGCAGGCCTGTTTACCAATGCCAGGCTTTTCCTGTTCTGCGGGGGTGCTTTTTTCGAGGAAATGGATGGCGTTTCGAGGCTGATCATGGACCAACAGGCTTTCAGTCGGCTGAGGAATTATTATATCAGCGAACTTGGAACCGAAATGCACCAATCCGAACTGCTTGCAGCATCCATGAACCAAACAGAAACCGGCCGCTCATTTTTAGCCATGCTGAAATCCGAAACCCTGAAAACGTTCAGGGAAAATGTTTTTGAAAAAATGCAAAAACAGGTACAAGCAGTTGCATTAGTGAAAGACAGGG
Source organism: uncultured Bacteroidales bacterium (assembly GCA_937965665.1). Classification (GTDB taxonomy): domain Bacteria; phylum Bacteroidota; class Bacteroidia; order Bacteroidales; family UBA4417; genus UBA4417. The sequence continues at coordinate 5,963 of CALCJE010000223.1, read as the reverse complement.
TAATTCCGGCAGGAGGAATTGTAAAAGCATTGAACCGTTTTATACCGGTTGATGTGCTCGATTTCCCGTATGACTATTCACACGAAACCCCTTTCCCGATACTGAATGCGGAAAAGGCAACACTGGTCGACCGTGGATTTGAAAGCGTTTTTTCGAAAGCTGCCGCATTTCTACAGTAACTGAATCAGACGGGCATTTTGGCAATTGAAAGATTCAATTATTTAATCAACACAAGTTTCCTGGTTTCAGTGTCAGCATTCACTTTAATCATGCAGAAATAGATTCCGCCCGGTAATCCATCGGCTTGAAAAGTAAACTGGTGCTCACCCGGCGCCTGGTGTTCATCAATCAGGGTTTGTACTTCGTTACCCATAACATCAAACATTTTTACAACCACATTGGCGGGTTTTACAAGTAACCAATTCATCCGTAAAACGTTACTAAACGGGTTAGGATAAACTTCGGTAAAAAATGCGTGGTTCTCTTTAGTAGCAGCAGGCTCGTGAATGTCGGTAGCAATATCCGGGGCATAGGCATAAACTTTACTGCCCCGCACCACAACAGCAGTGCGGTCAGCAACATCGTACCACAGCGGATTGCCTTCGGGCTGCAGCTCAACCCAACCGGTTTGACCGGTTTGGAAAGCATAGAATTTTGAATAGTTTCCACTCGAAATCAGTAATGTTCTTCCGCCGTTGCGATGCATTCCGGCCGGTTCGCCCAGGTCGAAGGTATTAATTTTGCCCTGGGTGGCATCATAAACCTGGAAAACAGTGCCATTTCGTAACAGGACCAGGGAATCGGAAACTCCACCCGGAACCGGTCCCGAATTGAGGTTGAGCAACTTCAGGTTTGCCGCATCAAAAAGCAAGGCTGATGTTTCGACCTGCATCCACGAAAATACACCCGACGAGCCATAAGACGAATAAATCCCCGGCCAGAACGTATCAACCGAAAAAAGCGAATCGTGCCCCGGGCTGAAAAACAGCATACTGTTTATTTTTGGCTGTAGGACAAAAAGGTACGAAGCGGGACTGAATGAATAATCCGGGTAAACATCCTTAATGCATGAAATGGCAGAAGTGCTGTCGGTTAACGCATTATAAAACCAGGTATCCATAAATGCCGAGGATGGATTGTATCGGCAGTAGGATGCATAGTCAGGCGCTACAACTGCATTTATATAATTGCTGTCGGCATGCGAAACACTTTTGCTAAAACCTGTATTGCTGTTATAAAACCATGCTTTCTTTTTCGCGTCGAGGGCCATCGTAAAATTGTTTCCCGAATTCACATAAACGCCTGCCCCCTGGTTTACAATCCCGGTTTCCAGGGTTTTAAAGGCGCCGGTCTCGCCGGAATAAATGTAAAAAGTATGCTCCCCGCTCTGGGCCTCCTCCTGGTAAAATGTGGCTATACTACCCCCGGCAGGCGCAGCGGCAACATCTCCCCATTCATTCGACATATAATTGAATACCTGTGATTTCCAGCCGTTTTGTTTTGTATCGAACACATTAATTTTTACCTCCCGTATTTGCGATACCCCGACACCCCGGGAAATGCTGTACCCAAAAACGTTCCGTTCCCTGCAGTTTTTCCAGGTATCGTTCCAAATGGGGGTAATTGAAAACGCGCCGTAAGGTACATCTTCAAAAACTGTATAAAACTGGTTGGTAATGGCCGAGTATCCTGTAAACTGAATTGCTTCGGGCTGCCCGCCCCAAAAGGAAACAAATCCCCCGGTCATCGGTGTTTCGCCACTTGCATTAACATACACGCCACCGTTTTCGTCAATGTTAAATGTACCTGTCAGCAGGCTGTAAACCACATGCCGGTATTTGTCGGGATAGTTACGGTAAAAAATACCGGCCACATAAGTATCGCCGCACCAAAAATACTGGTAACCGTTTGCGTTACTTGTTATTCCATATTCATAACTTTTCCATTCGCCTTTAAGTCCATCGAAAACATAAAGGATGTTGGCATCAGTCCATACATAAGCGGCCTTGTCGCCACAGCCATACCCGCGCTGCGCCGGAATACCAGATTGGGCAATATTGCCTTTATATTTAATGACCCCATAACTGGAGGTTATCGAACTGTAAGCAGCCAGCAATGAGTCGGAATACACCATTACCACCTTTTTGCCTGCTTCGGCAGCCCTCATATTCTGCCGGCTGCCCAGGTTACAACTTGTCCAGGCTTTGGCATAAACATCGAAAAAATACACATATTCCGAACTGGCTTTGGTATACACGATACAGTCAGAACCAACTTTGGTGAGCGATACGCCCGAAACAGCCTGCGGAATATCCTGCATGATCCATGTGCCCTGTGCTTCAACATCCGTAATTAAGGCCAACCAGCACAAAATTATAAAATGCGTGGTGATTTGTTTTTTCATGACTTCCTCCCTGATGTTACACTTAACCTGCTGAAAATTAAGTTTTAATAGCTTGATAAAGATAGTGAATTCCGGGCGAAAATGCAAATTGTAAACATGTTTCGGGTTTCCGGCACAGGTATTTCAGGGCGTCCTTTCTGTAGTTCAGGGGCGGGGTTAACTTTGATGGCGATGGAAAAACGATTTATCGTAAGTTTGCGCTAATAAATATATGCCGGCAAACCTTAGTTGGTGTGCGTCCCCCGACGCGTGACAGTATAATTTTTAATGAACCCGGATATCTCATTATTCACAACTCGTTAAATATCTCAAATTTACCAAATACTTAGTAATTCAACATCCAGAAGCGATGTTTTATCAGCATAATTAACCGCTGAGCTGTTTTTATATTCCCACGGTAAACTGCATAAACCATTCGATTATAGTTTCAACATTAAATTCAAAAATATACAATTAATTTTTCCCAGGGTGATTTGTGCCGTCATGCTTCGGGAGACGCTCGCCAGCCAAGCAAATACAATTCCCATTTCAAAAAAACTGTATTTGGGCTCGTACACAAAATAATTGTAATTTTGACTTTTTAAACAAAAAAGTCAGATAGTTGTTTTTTTAATGATTTTAACTGCAAATACCAACTGAGTATGCATGCAAAAGCACCGGAAAACGAACCGGAAGCTAAAATTGATTTTATCCTGAAAGCGGCCCAAAAAAGACTTGGGCTTTATGGATACGAAAAGACCACTATGCAGGAAATAGCAGCCGATATTAACATGTCGAAAGCCGCTTTATATTATTATTTCCCCGACAAGGAAAGTCTTTTTAAAGCTGTTGTTGAAAACGAGCAGGAGGAGTATTTTCATTTGCTTGAGCAGCGTATCGCCCAGATTCAGGCTGCTGACCAAATGATTTTAGAGCTGGTTGAATTGCGGCACACCTTGTTCCGTAAATTTCTGAACCTTAGCAAATTCAGGCTCTCCGAAAATCATAAGGTAAAACCTTTGCTGGCTGGACTTTACAATAAACTTCGTGAAAAAGAAACTGAAATACTGGTTACTATTTTCAACCGGGGAAAGCAAAACGGTATTTTTTATTTCGATGATACCGTTGAACTGGCTGTTTTATTCAGCGATCTTTTGCAGGGCATCCGGATTATGGAAATGAAACGTATGAATGGCATTGAAATGACCCTCGAAGAAAATGCAATGCTTGTGAAAAAGCTCAGGCAAGCCACTTTGCTGTTCATCAATGGATTGAAGTACAATACAATTTTACCTGAAACAATTTAAAATAAATATTCTATCAACAAACCTATGGAAACATCAGAACAAACCAGGAATCCCAAAGGAAGGAAAATACGGGCGTACATTGCATTAGCATTGGTGGTAGCTGCGCTGGTATTGTTTGGCTGGAAGTGGTATGTAAGCTATACTACCTTTATTACAACCGACGATGCTTATGTGGATTCGGATAAGGTAAGCGTGAGTTCAAAAATCCTGGGAAGGATTGCCAGGAGTTATGTATCCGAAGGCGATTCGGTTACCCGCGGCATGTTGCTGGTTGAACTCGACAGCAGCGATATGGTGGCTCAGAAAAATCAATTTATGGCTGCCAAAGCGCAGTCAGTAGCAACTGCCACACAAGCCGAAGCAAAATACACTTTCGATCAGCTGAGTATTAAAGTGCAACAGGTAGCCGTCGACAAAGCTAAAGAAGACTACGACAGGGCATCGCTTCAGTTCAAAGGCAACGTAATTACCCGCGAACAGCTGGATCACGCTTTAAAGGCCTTTGAGGCCGCCCAGGCTCAGTTTGAAGCAGCCCAGGCACAACTGAAAGTGAGCAAGGCTATGATTGAAAGTGCGAAGAGTTCCATTCATACAGCAACAGCCCAGGTAAGCACCATCGAAACCCAGTTACATAATACCCGTATTTATGCGCCGGCTTCGGGCCGAATAGCAAAACGATGGGCCCTGCCAGGCGATATTGCCCAGCCAGGACAACCCATATTTACGATCACAAAAGATTCGGCATTATACATAACTGCCTTTTTTGAGGAAACAAAAATAGCTCACCTGCAACTGGGCAAACCAGTAGAATTTACGGTCGACGCATTCCCCGGGGTTACTTTCAGCGGACAAGTTACCTATATAGCTTCCAATACGGCTTCGCAGTTTTCGCTGATTCCACCCAATAACGCGGCTGGTAATTTTACCAAGGTAACCCAACGCATTCCGGTACGTTTTTCTATAACTGACTACACACCAAAAAATAAATATCCTAACCTGAAACTGGTTTCAGGCATGTCGGCATTACTTAAAATTACCCGTAAATAAATGCATAAACTTCCCGGTATAAAGCACCTTCTCGAATTTATTAAAACACAGAATTCGACTTTTGATACATCGAGCCCCAGCTACCGATGGTGGTTACTGGGTAATGTGATGATCGGTACTTTTATGGCCGTACTCGATGCTACCATTGTAAACGTTGGTCTACCCAAAATTATGGCCTCCTATGGTGTTGGTATTGATAAAATTGAATGGGTTTTAACAGCCTATATGCTGGCGCTTGCAGTAATGCTTCCCACTTCGGGCTGGCTTGCTGACAGATTCGGGTATAAGAGAATTTATTTTTTAGGCCTGTTCCTGTTCACCCTGGGCTCCTTTTTTTGCGGCATGTCGCCCAACGAAGACATACTCATTTTTTCGCGCGTAATACAGGGTCTTGGCGCAGGATGCCTTATGCCGGTGGGTATGGCCATCATCACCCGCGAATTTCCACCCGAACAACGCGGTATTGCGCTTGGTTTCTGGTCCATTGCATCAGCAGCTTCGGTATCCTTCGGCCCTTTGATTGGAGGCTACCTGGTTGATAATTTCAGCTGGCCACTGATTTTTGATGTAAACATCCCGGTAGGTATTGCCGGCATGTTGGCAACAGCAATTATACAGAAAGAATTCAGAAACAAAAACATACGGTCCTTTGATGTGGTGGGTTTTGTTTCGGTAAGTATATTTTTACCCGTACTGCTCTATGCACTTACCGAAGGAAATGTGGCAACCAATTCGGGGGGATGGAATTCGCCGGTCATCCTGGCATGTTTCGGTGTTGCCGCATTAGCCTTAACCGTGTTCCTGGTAACCGAATTTACTGTAAAAGAACCGCTTATTGATTTGAGAATGCTCGGAAATTACAATTTCGGTGTCAGCGCCCTTGTAATTTTTATTTTTGGTGTCGGGATGTTTGGCAGCACTTTCCTGATCCCTTTATACCTGCAAAATTCAATGGGATACACAGCCATACAGGCGGGCAGCGTGTTCCTTCCACTGGGAATAATACAGGGCGTGATTGCGCCATTTGCCGGATTGTTTTCTGATAAAATAAATCCCAAAGTACCCATTATAACAGGGGCCCTGCTATTGGCATTCAGTTTTTATCTCAACAGTTCGATGTCGTATCTCACCGAACTGGATTACATCATGCTTACACTCTACCTGCGTGGGCTGGCCATGGGACTGATGTTTGGCCCTTTAACAACCATTTCGCTGCTTTCAGTGCC
>CALCJE010000222.1 GCA_937965665.1 uncultured Bacteroidales bacterium | reverse complement strand
CGAGATGCCTAAGTGACTGGAGTTCAGACGTGTGCTCTTCCGATCTTGACCACTTTGCTTGAACAGTATTGTCCGGAAATCAGGGTTTGTGGTACTGCCGGATCAGCCAGCGAAGGCAGACGGCTGCTGGAAGAAAACGAGGTAGACTTTATTTTCCTGGATATTTCAATGCCCCGTGAGGACGGGTTCACTTTCCTGCGTTCAATTCCCTACAACGACTATGGAATTATTTTTGCCACCGCACACCAGGAGCATGCCTTACGTGCTTTGAAAGCCAATGCAATAGATTACCTGTTGAAACCAATTCATCCTGTTGAATTAAAGGAAGCAGTGGCCAAAGCCATTAGCAACCAGGAAATGAAAAGAAATTATGCAGAAGTGCGTAGTGTTTTCAATCAATCCTTTGATAACTTCCAGGAGAATATTCAGTCGAAAAACAAGCCCATTTCAAAGATCACGGTTGCTGATCAATTTGGTTTCCGCATCGTGAATACGGATGAGTTAATTTACCTGGAAGCAGACAGTAGTTACACAACACTATACCTAACCGAAGGGAAACGCATTATTGCCACACGAAACATGGGCGAATTTGAAAAGATACTTGACGACAGGTTTTTCCGAATACACAAATCTGTTATCATCAACCTCAATTTTTTGCTGGGGTATTCCAGTCACCAGGGAAACACCGTTGAAATGAAAGATGGTACAAACCTTATAATTTCGAGGCGTAAAGTGTTGGAACTCCGCGATAAAATCAGTAATTTCCCCAATACAAGCAGTTAAGTTGAATCAACTCAGGATATACATTTTCTTTTGTGTTTTTCTGTTTTTCGGAGCCGGTTCCATGGCCCAAAATCCGTATATCAGACATTATACCACGCTCGACGGGTTGCCCACCAACACCATTTACCAGATGTGCCAGGACAGCCATAAATTTTTATGGTTTACCTCTGATGCAGGAGTTATAAAGTTTGATGGGTCGACATTTACCAGTTACCGGAAAAAAGACGGGCTCAGCAGTAACGATGTTGTACGCATAAAAGAAGATAAGCAGGGAAGGATATGGTTTTTTAACTACAACGCTACGGTAAATTATTTTTACCAGAATAAAATTTATAATGATAAAAATGCGCCTTTTTTGAAATTGCTGGTTGGGAAGGGTTATTTTCTGAATTTTTATACTGATACACAAAAGAATATACATTTTTATAATTATCAACGTGAAGTTTTTACGCTTGACCCAAACAATAAAGTGTCGAAGAACCTGCTCTTAGAGAATTACAAAATTCCAAACATCAGGGGAAATGAGTTCGATTCCAGAGTCTGTTTTCTGAGTAAAAGCCCCGAAAATAAATGGATTATTTGGACCAATGCCGGTGTTTACAGCCAGGATATGAATAATGGAAAGGTGCAGGCTCTTGACACGAATCTGATGACCAGGTTTGTTGTTCCAAGGCAAGATAATTCATATTATGCCATTCTGTTTCGCAGTGAAAACAGTATAATTAGAATTTCGGATAATCTGAAAAAAGAAAAAATTCCTTTTTGGGGTAATGTAGTTGCCGTTAAAGATATTCTTGAAGATACTGATGGATATCTTTGGATAGCCGCTTTTGGAGAGGGTGTCTTTTGTCTGAAGAATAATAAATTAATCAGGTATTTCGATATCAAGAATGCACACGGACTTCTTCAGGATCATGAACATAATATCTGGGTTAGCACCCAGTCCGATGGCATTTACGAAATCAATCATGATATTTTGAACCAGGCCCATTACGGCCGAAGCATATTTAATAATTCAGGTATTAACAAGTTATATGAATTTCCGGGTATGGGCCTGGGTTGTTTGAGTAACAAAATGGTTTATTTATATTCAGCTGATAAATCCTTTTATAAACTAAGTATTCCCAAAGAACTACAGCAGGTCGATATTATTCACTTGTTTAAAAACAATACATTGTTGTTGGGAGAAAAAAGTAAGAATATTTGTCTGCTCGAAAATATTAAACTGAACAATTCTGGAAAATCAGTAACTTATGACAAGGCAATTTTGGATAATTTACAATTAAAGAAAATTATTGATGACCGGTCCGGCTTACTCACCATTATGTTCGATCAGAACAGGATTTTATCTACACTTTCGGCTAAACCTTTATTTAATGTTGAGTATGCCGAATTTAATGAACGAATTAACAATGCATACTTTAATGCGCGTAACGAATTTATCATTAATGCCAGAAAAAATTATATCTATTCAAAGAACAGCTTAAAGCCATATACGGCTTTATCCCGTTTTGATGGGTATGTGATTTCGAGCCACCTGGTAATTAATGATACAACCGAGCTGTTGAATATTGATGGCGATAGCTTGTTCCTTTTAGTCAGGGGCAAATTCTATAATCTCACCAAAGCCTTAAGTTCACCCATTGATTTACAGGTTAAACAGGCCTTGTATAAAGATTCAAAATTATATTTATCTACCCTAAAAGAAATATTTGTATGCTATAATCCGCTGAACGCTGTTAGTGGGAAACCTGTAAGCATTAACCAGTTGAACCTTGGATTTAACAATGTTAATGATATTCTTTTAGACAGCAGTTCGCTTTACGTGGCAAGTGATGATGGTTTAACAGTTATCCCGGAAAATGCTATGTTTGCCCAGGCCACCCCGCCCCCAATTCCTTATATACGATCAATAACTATTAACAATGTTAGCTACCCGCTTCCAACCCGTAGTATAAGCCTGAAAGGCAAAAATTACATTCAGATTTCTTTCGGATGTATAAGCTATCTCACAAGTGCAAAAACGTATTCGTACAAACTCGAAGGTGCTGAAAAAGACTGGACCATGGGATCGGGCGAAGAACTTGACCTTTTTTACCGGAACCTGCCTCCAGGTCAGTACACTTTTAAACTGCGGGTCAGGACTACTTCCGATTGGAGTGAACCCCTGGTGCTTGATATATTGATAAAGCCTACACTGTTTGAATATCCAGGCTTTTGGGCAACCTTGATTGTAGTTGCAGGTATTCTGATTGTTTTATTGATCTACAGGATCAAAGCAGAGCGGATGAAAAAAACGGAAATTGATCATCAACTGGTACTGCTCGAACAAAAAGCGCTGCAATCGATGATGAATCCGCATTTCATTTTTAATTCGCTGGGTTCCATTCAGAATTACCTGCTCAGGAACAAAAGTAATGAGGCTGTAATTTACCTGTCGGAATTTACACGACTTATCAGGCAAAACCTAAAAGCTGTTAATACCCCGATGATATTGCTGGATGATGAAACTGAAAGGCTCAAAAATTACCTCGACCTGGAGAAAAAACGACTCGACAACAAATTTGAGTACAGCATTAAAATTGATCCTGTACTGGAAGAAGATATGGTATATATACCAAGCATGATCATACAACCTATTGTCGAAAATTCGATATGGCATGGTATTGCATCGCTGAATGAGCCGGGAAGGATAGAAATCAGTTTTCAGACTTATACATCCAAATCACTGGTAATCAATATCCGCGATAATGGAATTGGGATCAGGAAATCGATGGAATACCAATCGAGAAATTCGGGCAGACCTCACCTGGGTATGCAGATAAACAGCAAACGACTCGATTTGCTGAGTAAAAAATATGGCACCCAAGCCAGTATTATTTATTCAGAATGCCTGCCAGGCAATCCTAATCCCGGAACGATAGCTACTGTTATTGTCCCATTTACCTATAACGTATCCGAAACGTAATCCTTATTACCCGGTCCTAATCAGCTGATGATTTATTAGGAATATAGAATTCTTTCGTGTGTATCACGTCGGAATCCGACACCCTCGTATTGCAATAAATTGATCGCTCATCGCCGCCCCTGATCAGCCAAGGCAAAAACCTGTTTTAACATCTCCCTGCAAATAATAGGAATCCCAGCAAAGGTTTTGTAAATTTGATAAAATTATTACCGGGCTTATCTGAATTACTGGAATTGCTAAAACCACCGAGTAAAGGAATTAATATTAAGCAAATATTAATTGTGTCGTCGGGATGAAAAAAGGAATATCCCTGTTTCTTGTTTTGATACTGAGTTGCCTTCAAGGCATCCCACAACAATATTTTTTTACCGGCTATTCGATCAGCGACGGTCTTTCGCAAAGTGTTGTAAATTGCATTTTTCAGGACTCAAAAGGATACCTATGGTTTGGCACGCAAAACGGGCTCAATAAATTTAACGGATATAACTTCGAAGTTTTTACTTACAATCCCGGCGATTCAAATTCAATTTCGAACAACTGGATTAACGGAATAGCTGAAGATAAGGAAGCCAATCTCTGGATAGCCACAAAAGGAGGATTGGTTAAATATGTGAGAAAGGAAAAGCTTTTCAAACGTATCAGGTATACTTCACCTTTCCAGCTGCTGGCTACGGAGTGTATTTACGATGTAAAATGTTTGCGCAATGGCAGCATCGCCTTAAATATGCCGCCAGTGCTTTCGGTTTGTGATCCGAAAACCTTAAAATTCAATCATTTCATCAGTCCGTTTGCCTTCGACGGAAGTGCAAAGGACAACAATATCCCGCTGCTTGAAGACAGTGATGGAAGCATTTGGGAGGCCTCAACTAAAGGGCTTGCCCAGTTTATACCGGCTACATCATCTTTCAGGGTTTTTAAGCACGATAAAAACGATCCTAATAGTATTTCGGACGATAACATAACAGCACTTTTCCAGGATCAGTATGGGGGTCTTTGGGTTGGAACATCTTCGGGGCTGAATTACCGCGCTGCCGGGACTAAAGGTTTCGTTCATTATTTTCACGATTACACAAATGAATTTTCATTGAGTAATAATTTCATCAGGGCAATTGTTTCGGATAAACAGGGCAACCTTTGGATTGGAACTGAAGGAGGAGGGTTGAACCGGATGATCCGCCACCAGAAAGATAATGCATACTTTGAACGATGTTCAGCCGAAAAGAGCGGGCTCAACCACAATATCATCCTCTCGCTGGCCATCGATAATTCTGATAATTTATGGATCGGAACCTTGTCAGGGATTAACAAAACCGATCTCAAAAAGCGTAATTTCAGGCTATACCGTAAAAACGATTCCCCTTATTCGGTTGACCTTGCCGGAAATGTTATTGCTTCGGTTTATGTTGATGAAAAGGGATTAATCTGGATTGGAAACTGGGGGCAAGGCCTTAATATTTATAACCGTGCTACGGGCCAGGTTATGCACTATTCTTCGAAACTCACAGGGAATTTTCATATTCCAAACGATTATGTGCATTGCATTTTTTCCGACCAACAGCACACCATCTGGCTGGGAACCCGCGATGGATTGATGGTGTATGACAAAAAGCAGAAACGCTTCGTCCGCCCCGATGCTTTTTTCAACAATAAAAGCCTGCCCGCATTTGCCGGGTTGCGCATCAACCGGATTATTCAGGATCATGAATCGAATTATTGGGTGGCCACACACGACGGATTATACAAAATGCAGCGCGATGGATTTATGCCCGAGCATTATTATGCAGGTGCAATTCCCGGCTTCAGGATTAGTTCGAACCTGGTGTATGCCTTGCTGGAGGACCGCGACGGAGCCATTTGGGTTGGCACTATTAACGGGCTTGATGTAATTGATCCAAAGCAGGGCAAAATAAGTCATTTCAGCAAAGGCAACAGCCGCGGCAATACCCTTTCGGATAACTTTATCACAGCGTTGTGCGAAGACACGGAGGGTGATATCTGGATAGGCACAAATTCATATATTAACAGGTATTCGAAGAAAAACGGAACATTCAGGTATTATTCTGCCGATGCCGGTGTACCTAGCAACCTGGTTTACAGTATCGAAAAGGACTCCCGTCAGAATTTATGGTTTGCCACCGGCAACGGGTTATGCCGTTACGATATTGCCACCCAAAAGTTTCGCACATATTCGGTTGAGGACGGATTACAAAGCCCGGAATTTAACATGGGTGCCAATTTCAGAGCGGCAAATGGCGAAATGTTTTTTGGCGGTATGAATGGGCTAAACTCTTTTTTCCCCGATTCGTTGGGCGAAAACCCGCATATCCCGGTCATTGCAATTACAGCAGCGTATAAATTATTAAAAGGGAGCAGGGAATATCTGAACCTCGAAGCGGGTAACCCGGTTGTGCTCAGTTTCAACGAAAATACTTTTACTGTTGAATTTGCAGCACTTGAATTCACCAACCCTTCAAAAAACCGGTATGCCTATAAGCTCGAAGGTGTTGATGACGACTGGAACGATATCGGAACCACTAATTTTATAGCTTTTACCAAACTGGCACCCGGCAAGTACATTCTGCATATAAAAGGGTGTAATAACGA
>CALCJE010000221.1 GCA_937965665.1 uncultured Bacteroidales bacterium | reverse complement strand
TCTTTCCCTACACGACGCTCTTCCGATCTTCTGACATGAATATTAAATAATACACAAACTCTCGCTAAAATAAAAGCATGAATTTTTTGTGTAGCTTTTGATAGACCATTTTCTGTTATCTTTTTAAAATAATATTCCTTCATTTCATTTGCCCACGCATAGTCATTCTGAAAACCACCATTTTGAAGTTTTTTTTCTAATCCAATAACTTCTTCATCAATATTACTTGTATAATGCTGAATTTTGTCGATAAATTCACGAAATTCAATTTCACCCGATTCAAGTTCTTTTTCGAATTCTTCAACAAGTTTCAAGTATTGATTGTAATTAGGCGATGACTTTTCGTTTATAATAGTCATATTGCCAGCAGCTTGATACTGATGAGAATTATCACCGGATTGTTTCAATATTACTTTCTTTGGTTCCAAAATTAATGATTTATAGTCATATTACCACCTGATTGATATTGAGTAGAGTTTTTACCAGCTTTCTGCCTCATAACTATCTTTCCTTTTTTGTCTTTTGGTTTTATTATTAGAAAGCTAATTAAACCACCTAATGTCAATAAACATGAAATTAATGGTTCGTAGTCTGGTTTGTAAATCAACCATGCTATGCTTGCAATAAAAGCTGCAATATTAATTATAAGTAGTATTTGTCTCATTTCAATTTGCTTTGGTCATTAGTTGTTTCGTAAATCTATTTATATTTTCAGTCCTTTTAGTTCAAATTATCCACTAAAGATGTCTTTTTTTACACTTGGCTGTTAGTGGCTGGCATTCTTCATTTTCAAACTTAGTCAAATAATCGAACTTTTTTTAAAGCCTGTTTAAACTCTTCTTGAAATTTGCGTTGTCCACCTTGTCCGGGAAATGTTATCCTTTGGTCAACAACGTTTTTAAATTTTGTCTTCAGAAAACGAAAGGCTGTGTCGTAAACAGTTGCCTTGATTAAAATAATATGAGTGTTTTCGTCAGCAACTGAGCTTATTTTGTCTACTAATGTTGGCAGTTGCGATTGCAAGTCTGTGTCTAGAAGTGATAGTGGTAGTTCTGACAAGTCAAGCAAGTAAAAGCCATCCTTTTTAAATGTCTGCAAGATTGTATTTTTCACTTCACTGCTTCGACCGCTTAAAAGAAATTGTTCCTTAAGTCTTGGATAAAGTGCTTCTGCTACACCTAAAAACAAATAGTCGTGTTGGCGAACATTGTCATAATAGAAAAAGCGTTCCAAACTGTCTGGCGGAGCTTCAGCTACAAACAAGTATTTCACTATTTCGGGCTTGTATTTTTGTCGTGCTTTCTCAAGTTGTTTTTTTAGCTCTGATATATTGATTGCTGTTTCATTTGTTTTTGTCGCTATAAATGTTGTTACTTTTGGAGGTTGTTCTTTTAAGGTAGAATAGTTTGAAATAGAACTTTTCCCTTTACTTGAGTGTGGGATTGTCCAACTTGAACCTTTCCCGCCTGCTTGAAAAGCGTGAGGAAGGTGTCCTTTACGCAATAAATCTCGAAGTGGCTTTCCTGGTCTGTCAATACTATCTCTCAAAATTCCTGCTTTAGCAAGTAAGGCATTTGCTTCAACAGGGTCAATGCTTGTCCTGCCTGTTTTTATCAAGTATTCGTCTATGAACTTTATTATTGCACTCATCTTTTTAATTCATTATGTTTGTTAATTGGTATTTCTATGCTAGCCACTAACGGTCCGCAGCTATGCCCAGTAGCCGTTTGCGGGCTTCGTCACTGTCCAAAGGTACAATGTTTCTGCGGGGGACACTGTTTCAAGTTGCTCTTTCATAGGCTATTATGCATAAGTGCTGTGTGTGCCCTGCATATTGCCCCACATCTTAACGAACCTCCGCCTGACAGTCGGGCAGGGCTGTATACGAGAACCGCCTGGCCTGCCCTGAGCGCAGCGAAAGGGTACAGTGGTGTGAGAGGTTCTCCCCACTGGCTAATCACCGGTGGGGCAGCCTACTCGATTAGCGGCTGCCCTACTGTCTGTCCGAAGTTGTGTCATCTCAATTTAGTTATCAAATGTTGTTTCGTTGAGTGTCAGAAAAACTCGTTCCTCTTTTATTACATCTCTTTCTTTCAAATAGGGAACAAGTTTGCCTTTCAGCAACCAGTCAAGCAAGTTGTCAATGAAGGTATGACTTGGATTTCCAAAAGAATTTTTTACAAAGTAAATTTGATAATTCTTCGTGTGATTGAGAAATAAACGCCACTCGTTCTTGGTTAAGTAAAATGTCGGTTTGTTCTTGACTGTTCCTTTACACTCAATGTAGTATTCAATAGTTCCGCTATCCAGGTCAAGAATTTCAAAGTCGTGGTCTAAATTACTCTCTCCTTTTTCATTTAACCACTTCACTCTGTCAGGATATTTTTTCTTTAAAATTTCAAAGAGATATTCTTCTGATGCTTTTCTAATTTTTTCGTTGAGTTCGGCATCTTCAACAATTTCAGGAATTGCATTTTTCTCCGTCCTCAATTCTTTTAGTTGGTCTTTGATACTCTTGATTTCTTCAATGATGAGTTTGAGGGCTTCACTATTATCTGCATTTGTTTGCTCTTTCTCAATCGGCTTTTCAATTTCAACTTTAGGTTCTTCAACTTTTACTGGTTGCGGCTTTACCTCGGGTTGAACAATAGGTTTTGAAACGGGTGTTGTCACAGAACTTGAAATAACTGTCGGTGTTACTTTAACAGCATTGATGAAAGGAGTAAGATTAGTTTTGATGGTTGCGGAATTGTATGAAGCTCCAGTTGTGTAAGGAATGAAACTGAAAGAACCATTTGTGATTTTGGAAATTTCCTGTGCTTGTGCTTTTGCTGTTTCGTTCAAACCAATTCCAATAATATGCACTTGGCAGTTTACCCCTTCAGCACTGGCTTTTTTTGCTTCGGCTACATAATCGCCTCCTTTATCTTCTTCACCATCAGTTACTAAAATTATTTTCTTGTCGTTTGCAGCGTATTCTTTTAGGGTTGTAACAGAAGCTCTTATTGCCGCTGTTATTGGTGTGCCACCTGCGGGAGTTCCAAGTGAGTTTATTGCCCGAATTATTTCCTCCTTGTTTGTAAGGTTGAGATTAAGAACCTGTTTGGTCGGTGGTTGATTGTTGTTACCTGCAAATGTTTTTATTCCAATTCTTGAGGCATAGTCAAGGTTGGGAATAACATCTGTCAACAAAACCTGTTTTGTCAAAGGAAGTTTGTCCTTCATACTCCCAGAGAAGTCAATCAATATTTCAGTTACTGTTTCCATAATTGCTTGTCAGTTTGATGATAGCACTGTCGCCAAAGGGTTGCCGCTAACGGTCCGCGCATATGGCTTAGTGGCGGACTTCGAAGACGTTTCCTTCGTTACAGGTACTAAGTTAATTAAAAGAACGAACTTTCAAAAACTGCTAAAAAGTCCGCCATAAGCTATATGCGCTGTTGGCGGCTGTTAATTTTTGCAATCACTTGTCAATATTATTTCGGTTATACTTGCATTTGAATCAATGTACTTAAGGAAATCAGCAGGATTATTTTCTCTAATTTGATCATAGAACTTTTGAGAATATTCTTCCTCGATCATAAATCCGAATTGAAATTTGTCAGAAATCAGTTCAAATCCTTGCATATCTTCATAAAAGCTAATCCTGTCTTTATTTGCTATAATCTTCGATATCTTATCTCCAACTTTATATCCATTAATAGTTTTGAACTTTCTAGAGTTTGTTGAAATCCTTGATATTAAAGTTGAATCAAGCCAACTAGATTCAACAATTATCCACTCATCGTTATCAAGAATTAACTTCTTCCCAGTCCAAGTTTCCCCTTCATCTCCTTCGAATCTCATTTCCTCAACTTTATTGTAAGGCTTTATGGAACTGCTAATTTTCTCACAAAATTTAAGATTTCCTACCCCATTGTTATCTATAATGAATGAACGATCAGATTGTCCATTACACGAACAAAGTGTATAAATTAAGATAATAATTAGTCTGTCAGTTAGTCTCATGGTCGAATTTTAATAGCCGCCAACTAGTTTATATATACGGTAAAACTGTACAATATATTCAATTTTAGCTGTGTATGTACAATTTTATTCACCAAATATAAATATTTTTTCAATATTTATAAGTTCCTTTTTTTACTTGTTACAGTCTAAATATTAAGACTTTCACTTTTTACTTTTAAAACCAAATCCCCGCCCCCTCGCGAAGGCAGGGATTCTTTCTTCCACTTATTATTTACTGTCACCCTGAGCGAAGTCGAAGGGCATTATTCACTTTTCACTTTCAACCGTACCTCAACCCTGGTCATCACCCCGTTATTTACAAAAAACGTCCCGGTTTCCTTCTGCAGGCCGTTATATTCAACGGTGTATTCGTATTCGCCGTCGGCCATATTTTTGGCGGTAATCATGCCCTGTGCGCCGCTGCGTTTCACCACTTTGGTAAGGTCGGCGCCCGATTTGGCGGCAATATTAATCTTTGCCTTGGGCAGCGGTTCGCCGGTGGCATCGTTAATTACGGCAAATTGCAGGGCCAGTTTGCGTTTTGCTGTCTTCGCGATGGTGCGCTTTTTAAAATACTCATCCACAAAAGCAGGCTCCTTTTTCTGTACCGAAAGCACCAGGGCATCAACTTTGAGCAATAACTTGTCGGCCTTCGCAAACAAGCTGCCCAGCGAACTGGTCAGTATTTTGGTTTCTTTAATTTTGCCTTTGGGCTGGGTATATATCGCCAGGAAATCGTCCTTTAAGGTAAGCAGTTCATCCAGTTCGGCCTGTTCCAGGTCGTAATCGGCTACCAGCGCCAGCTTGGGCAATACATTGGCATGAAAAGTCTCGGCGGTTTTTACCAGGTCGGCATCTGCCATCCGGAGCACACCGGCGCGGGTAAACTTTATCAGGCTCAGGAAAGCCACATCCTCGCTAACCGTAGCATAAGCCCTGCACTTGACCGAAATCTCCTCAATTTTATCGGCAAGTTTTTCCTGCAACTGTTTTTTCAATTTTGTAATACCGGTATTATCATCATTTTGCTGCCCCGAAATGGTAAATATCTGCGTTATAATATCCATTAAACCTGCAAATAAGGCTGCAAAAACAGTCCATCGGTTGGTGATGGTGGCGGAAGCCAGTAAAAAATCTTTTACCAGCACATACATGTTCAGTTTGTCTCTTTGTCTGTCTGTCATAATCGTAATTTTTTTATGTTAAACCTGTATAGAATGATTAATTATCGTTGAAAATTAATGCCATTTTTATCACATGGCAACAGGCGTGTAAAATACTTATAAACAGCTTACTAACAATATAAAAATAAAAATATTTGACAATATTTTAAGTGCTATCCGCAAATGTAAACTGGTCGTTTTATTGAGTGAACGGTATTAATTTTTAAACCAATGGTATGTTTTGTCGAGCGAACGGTTTTTTGCCATTTTCCCGGATTGCCGGTCATTAAAAATATTTTACATCAGGTTGTAAATAAATTTTAAGTCAATTTTTATAGTCCAGCTGCAAGCGTACCTGGTTTTATCTTCCGGAAGACTGTACAAACAGAAAAATTTCGTCGCAGCACAGACACTAAAAGCCTGTAAAGCCTTGATTTTTTGGATGTCTTCGCATCAGGGAAAAGGTATAAAAAAACATCTTTTATTACACAGCTGTAATTAGTTATAAGTGATCAAGCAGATGCAAATGCTTTAATGTATGAGGTAAAAAGCATGATGTAAAAGGTCAATGCTTTGATGTAAAAGGTCAATGCTTTGATGTAAGAGGTCAATGCTTTAAAGTAAGAGGTCAATGCTTTAATGTAAGAGGTCAATGCTTTAATGTAAGATGTCAATGCTTTAATGTAAGAGGTCAATGCTTTAATGTAAGAGGTCGATGCTTTGATGTAAAAGGTCGATGCTTTAATGTAAAAGGTCGATGCTTTAATGTAAGAGATCAATGCTTTGATGTAAGAGGTCGATGCTTTGATGTAAGAGGTCGATGCTTTGATGTAAGAGGTCGATGCTTTGATGTAAGAGGTCAATGCTTTGATGTAAGAGGTCAATGCTTTAATGTAAGATATTAATGCTTTATAGTAAATATCAATAAAACTTTTCCCCTTTTATAAGCATTTCCAGTATTTCCTGTTTGCGTTTCTCCCTGGTTTCGGGGCGTTTGGCAGTTTGTATACGCCAGGTTACAGCATACTTATTTGTCCGGCTCAGCGATTCATAAAATGCCAGCGCGCCGGGATATTTTGCCAGTTCGGCCATAAAATCATCGGGCACACTGAGGTTGGCCGGCGAATCATAAGCCGCCTCCCAGCGACCATCGGCTTTGGCGGCTTCTACCTGTGCCATACCGGCGGGTTTCATACGTCCCTCGGCAGTAAGCCGGGCGATATGCTCCCTGTTGCGCTTGCTCCAGATGCTGCGCGGGCGGCGGGGCGTAAAATGCTGTTTGTACGAAAGCGCGTCGATCGATTTAAGTTGTGCGTCAATCCATCCATAGCACAGGGCTACGTCGAGGGCTTCGGCGTAGGTTACCGAGGCAACGCCCGATCCCTTTTTGTAAAACTGTATCCATATTCCATGAGCGCCGGCATGGTGCTCTGCCAGCCACTGCTCCCACAGCTGCTGCGTGGCAAAAGGCATTACGGGTAAGTCGTCCTTGTGTGTTTTCTGTTTCTGTCCGGCAGCCATGGTTACAGGGTTTTATCCAGGTCGTTATCCATACTGCCGGGCGCTGATTTTTTCTTAAACCAGTTTACCGGGTTCATCAGCGCTTTGCATTTGCTGAACAGTTCTTTACCGAGCAATATGCCGCCGCTCCAGAAGCTGATTTCGCCCAGCACGATCAATACCGTGCTGATGGTGATCTTTTGCCTGTTCCCCGCCCCGAGGAAAGGCACGCCCAGCAATGCCCCAAAAAATACCGCCGATAGCGCGATCAATATGATGCCTGTTTTAAATTTCCAGTTTTTCTGCATCGCTAATTTATTTTAAAATTTTACGCTCCCTCTTCAAATTGCCTCTAAACTAATGCTCCTCTTGTCATCAACCACCCCCTCTCTTTATTTCAAAGAGAGGGGGCCGGGGGGTGAGTTTTATTCCAGGCGCTCTACAAACCCAATCTTCTCAGTCCCCCCTCACTTTTTCATAAGAAAAAAATACCTTCTCCCTTCTCCTTGAGGAGAAGGTGCCCGCAGGGCGGATGAGGTGAGAGAGGGTCGGGGGGTGAGTTTTATGCCAGGCGATCTACAAACCCAATCTTCTCAGTCCCCCCTCTCTTTATTTCAAAGAGAGGGGGGCAGGGGGGTGAGTTCTTCACAAGAAGTCAATTATTTATTCATTTATTGACCAAGTCCCCCTACACGATTATTCTTTAAGCTAAATCCTTATTTCGCACCTTTACCGCCCTTCTTCTGATCCGAGATCCGCTTCACCTCTTCAACCAGCAGCGGGAAAGCCGGTTCGGTCATCATATGCCCGTAACCCTGTATTTCGAGCAGACGGGTTTGTGTATGCCCGGCCACTTTCATCATGCGTGCCAGGTAAGCGTTTTCTTCGTAGCGGCCCAGCAATTCCTTTTCACGGTCGCCGGTTATCAGTAGCAGGGGAGGAGCATCAGCCCGCACATGGTACAAAGGGGCGTACTCATCCACCACAGGCTGTGTTTCGGCAATGCCTCTTTCCTTACGCAGGGTGAAATGCGTAATGGCCTGTCCGCTGAGCGGGATAAGCCCTGCAATACGGTTGGCGTTAATTGAATACGGTTTCAGCCACTGTTTATCCAGGCCTGTCATCAGCGTTAAGTACCCGCCTGCCGAATGTCCCGCCACAAAAATCAGCGAAGTATCGCCGCCATAACCGCCTATATGGTTAAATGTCCAGGCTATGGCTGCTGCTGCGTCTTCAATACATTGTTTTACTTTCACCTTCGGGCTCAGGCGATAATTTACAGCCACAATGCAGATGCTTTTATTCTTCAGCGCTTCCGGGATTTCCTTGTTGCCCCCGGTTAACCCGCCGCCGTGAAACCATATCACTGTCGCGAAACCGCTTGTGTTTTTAGGGTAATACACATCCAGCACACAACGTTCCTTCAAATAATTATCGCTTGCGCGGATAGCCTCACTGTAGTACGGAATTGCAGATTTGGTAACGTATTCCGGCTGCTGGGCAAACAAAAAGCATACGGAAAAGAAAAGGATAAAGGTGAGCAGAAATTGTTTCATAGATCAGGTGTAATTCAGGGATTTGCGGCTTTATACAATCTGGGCCTGCCGGCCCGTGAAGCGAATAAAGGGTTGAAATGCTTTGGCAATCATTTCCGGTCTGGGCTGAATTGCAGGCAGGAAAAAATCAGTTTCAAGTATGGTCGATTTGTTTTTTAAAGTCCTTCTCCAGGTACCGGTTACTTTGCCACACGTAACAATAACAGGCCTGAATACGCCATTGTTCGAAACGGCTTTGCTGTGGTTTTCGGAGATCAGTGCTGCCGTCCTGTCGCGGTAGCTTATAATAAATTCGTCGTAGGCAGGCAGCATAAGAGTGCAGGGTCCATGGTTTTGAGTCCCGGCAATGCCATCCGTAAACCAATAGGTTTTATCATCCGAAGTTTCGGAAACGAAATTGTGTTTAACCATTTCGAGCGCATGTTTAGCTTCTCCTGCCGTTAAGCCCGACCACCAGTTAAAATCCTGTAAAGTAGCCGGTCCATGACTCTTGAAATATGTTAAAGCCAGTTTTGCCAGCGCTTCGTCGCGGTTTAAAGCGGAGGTCTTTGGCGCGCGTTCCGCCAACAGGGCATAAGTCTGCCGGTTCCCCTGCGATTTGCCCGAGCAGATAATGCGTTCCATTTCGGCGCGTACCAGTATATGCGAAACCCGGTTTTCGGAAGTCGGTATACGGTTGGCCACCAGTCTTTCGATAATCGCTTCGCGCGATAAATCAGGTTGTTGTGAAAGCGATTCCGCGATAATGGCATTGGTCTTTCTGAAAACGGCATCATCGAGCCCGAACCGTTTATCCATCGTTCGCATAGCAGCTTTAATGCGGTGAGCCGATAGATCCAGCATCCAGTGAATATCGTTTGGCGAAACAAAATGCCAGGTAGGCCGCAGCGCATGTGTCCGGATAATTTCGCCCCGGTTTATGGCCTCATTTATTGATTTTTCGGTCGAGCCCACAACCCGCAGACCAACCGCCCATTTAGCCATGCTGAAATCCTGGGCTTGCATGGCACCCATCCAGCCAAGCAGTTCGCCGGCCGAGTTAAACGTTGGCTCAGTTACCTGTTGGTTTTTCAGCCTGAGCAGTGAAATATCCCTGGAAGTCATTCGTGTAAAGTGGAAAGGAATTCGAAAGGCTAAAAGTATAAAAAAACAGAAATCAAATCATTGCTGCAATCCAGCTCTTCCTTTAACTTTACCTTCGGCAGGCAAGCTTCATACACTGAAACCATGAAACCCTGAAACCCTGAAACCCTGAAACATTGAAACTCTTTCAAATCCACGTCAACCTATGCCACACTCCCTCCAGCGGACCATGGGTATGCGATTTCATCCACCAGCGGCAAAAAACATATTGTAGCAGGAATAGGACTATGCCTATAAGTATACACATTCCGGCCCCGGTATATTTGTACAATCCCAGTCCGAAGCCGTAGTAAATAAAAGTACCTGCAACCGACTGCATTACATAGTTGGTAAGGCTCATGCGTCCGAAAACCTCGAGTTTGGTTAATGTGCGGTTGATGGCTGCTTTCCGGAAAGCCAGCACAAACGCGGAAACCAGCACAAAGGTAAATGCAAAGTTAGCCCAGCTTGTTACAATAGAAGTTAAACTCCCGGCAACAGCCTCCCTTGCTCCCGATTTGGGAATAACCAGTTTAGCTGCAAAAAGTATGGCAAACAGTGCTATGGCGGCAATCAAAACCTGTTTCCAGAATTTCTGGCTTTCGCCCGATGTGGCAAACATTTTCCTCCGGCCCAAAAGCATCCCGAGCATAAAAAGAGCGGGGGTCTGGAATATACGGCCGCTTTCGTAGGTCCATAAGATTACTGCAGTTTTACCATTAGTCATATTGCCTTTTATCACTTCGAAAAAAGTACCGTTGGCCATGTATTCGCCGGTTTTGCCAAAGTATGCCCACGAGGGAGGATCCGAAGCCACGAACCCAGGATCGTTTACAATCTGGATCAATTTAACAAGTTCCAAAGGCTGCAGGAGCAGGATAATAGCCGTTATCAGCACTGCTTTATCGCTCCAGGTGCATACCACAACCAGGGTTACGCCAAGTACGGCGTAAAAAAGCAGGATATCGCCCTGGTAAAACAACGAGTTAACCAGTCCGAAACCAAAAAGCAGCAGCGACCGCCACAAAAACCGTCCCCTGAAATCTTTTCCTTTTTTTTGTTGGTTCGAATACATGATGTAAAAAGTAAGTCCGAACAGCAAGGCGAATATGGCGTAAGCCTTACCCCCGAAAAGGAAGAACATGGTATCCCATATTCCCTTGTCGATGGTTTTTAGCCACGAGGGCAGATATTCAGGGAAGAAATAAAAGTCGAAGTGCTCAATATTGTGGAGCAACATAATAGCCATGATGGCAAATCCGCGAAGGGCATCTACAACATTAAGCCGTGGAGATCTGGTTTCGTAAAGGGTAGTAGTCATACGTTAAATTTGGTGTGCAATTTAGGAAATCTTACACTTCCGGCCATTCCGGGATCTGCTGAATCCCCTTTTTTGTAAGGTAGAAGGCTGTTTTTCTGCCTGGATGGCTTTACGGAACAGGATAGGGCCTCAAATCTTGGGATTGTACCTGTCCCGAATTGTCAACAAATAAAGCTGCAAAGATGTAAATTATGATGGGGCCGTTATTTCAAAGCCATCCTGTATCCTTGATTTTTCTTCATTTATGCCTTCTATTAGAACTGCAACTTTGCCATTGGCTTTCAGATTAAGGAACTTCTTTGTGTTGCGGTAGGTTGTAATCATAAGTTGCCGCAAACCCTTGAAAGAAGTGAATGCAACCAGGCTAGTATGGGGTTTATCATCTCTAATTGTGAATACACAGAAAACTGATAACATTTACTGAATGATCTATGAGGCTATCTAAAAATTTTAATTTTTCATTTAATGTTTTATCGACAATTATCATTTAAAGCTATAATTGTTCAGTACCTATTTTAATTGAATTACTTGAGGCTAGTTTGGATCGCTAATTTTTAAAATTTAGAGCACTACTCATCTTTGCTCTAGTAATATCTGCATTGCTCAAATTAGTATTAATTAGATTTGTACCAATTAAGTTTGCACCACTTAGGTCTGTATCGCTCAAATTCGCGTTAGTAAGGTTTGCACCACTTAAGTTTGCGCCACTTAAGTTTGCAGCAATTAAGTTTGCTGAATTCAGGTTTGCACCGCTCAGGTTTGCACCGCTCAGGTTTGCACCGCTCAGGTTTGCACCGCTCAGGTTTGAAAAACTTAAATCTGCACTTTGCAAATCTGCTCCTTTTAATTGTGCTCCTGATAAATTTGCCTTACTAAGTTTAGCTTCAACCAAGTAATCTAATAATACAGGAACAGAACTGACAATTATTGTATCTATTAGGTTTACCCCTATTAGAATTGCTTCGGTAAAATTCGTATTTCTGATGTTAGCGCCGAAAATATCTGCACCAATTAAGTTTGCACGAGTTAGATCGGCATTATAAAGAATTGCATTCCATAAAAATGTATTACTTAAGTCTGCATTTATTAATTTTGCATTAGTAAAATTTGCACCTTTTAAATTAGCAGAAATTAGTATTGCATTATTCAAATTTGCTTCATAAAAGTTGGCATTCAATAAATTGCATCCTTTTAAGTTTGCTCCATGTAAATCAATATTTCTAAAATCTATACCCAAAAGGTTAGAGTTCAAAAAGTTTACCCCATCTAATTTAGCATGACTGAGGTTAGCATTAGAAAGATCAGAATGTGCTAAATCCGCATTTGAAAGATAAGCTCCTTCCAAATCAGCATTATTCAAGGTAGTGTTTTTTAGATTAGCATCTGACAAATCTGAATTGATAAGTTCTGTGAAATTTAAATTAGAATTAGATAAATCAACTTGGGTCAAATCAGAATTAGAAAGATTGGAATGAGATAGGTCAGTGTTTTTAAGAATTGCAAATTTTAAATTAGCAGATGATAAGTTGGCATAAGAAAGGATTGCAAATGACAGGTTTGCAGTATTTAAATTTGCACCCTTCAAATTTGCACCTGATAGATCAGCCGAAACTAATTTTGAAAAGCTTAAGTCAGTCCTATTAAACGAAGCATTACACAAAATGGCTTTGGTCAAATTAGTGCCACTCATATTAGCAGCTTCAAAATTAGCTTCAGTAAGGTCAGCCTCAAAAAAATCCACCCCATCTAAATTAGAATCTTTAATGTTTACTCCAACTAATTTTGTTCCTTTTAGATTAGCTCCAGTGAAATCGGTTCCGGATATATCTGCTTTACTTAGATCAGCATTTTCAAGAATAGAATTTCTAAGATTTGCATTTTTTAAGCTAACATCACATAAGTTAGCATGACTAAGGTCAGCACCTTCTAAAATGGCATTACCAAGATTTGCTCCTTTGAGAAAAATATTTTGAAAATTTCCCCATCTTAAATCTGAGTTGGTAGATATATCTCCTCTAACAAATGCTATAATTTTTTCTCTATCTGTCATTTTTCGTTGATTATTTACACGTAAAAGTATTAAAGATAAGTTTAGGTTAAGTCTTGTCGAAAACAAATTATCATGTTTGATGAAGAACGATTTTGAATATAACGTAGAGGCTGTTCTAACCTGCTTAACCATGTATGATAAAATTTGTTAATTGGATCAAGGATGTATGTAATTAATAATTTTGAAAAACACTATATAAAATTTGCACCTGCACTTTAGTTGTTGGAACATCTTTTCTAAAAGCGCAATTTTGCTCAATATTTATTATGAACGTAATCACAAAAATTGAGCTATGGAATCCAAATCAGCAAAAATATTATCAATGTACCGAAACAGTCAATACGTCAAAGTTGTGACATCACTTACAACTTATGAAGGAATTATAAGCTCTATTTATCTTCATGGATCAAATTCTATGAATGGCGGAATATGTGCTTGGTTTAGAATAAGAACTGGAAAAAATGTCGAAAGTGAGTGGATATCTGTATTATTTGTTCAGATGATTATTGAAATGTAGTTAGTTCTAAATGATTAAGTAAAATTACTTTTCATTTTACATTTCAGAGTTTATGTTGACAAAATACTATCTATGTGCCAAACCAAGATTTTTACTTTTCACCTTCATCTAGTCTGTATACACCCTGTTTTCCTGTTCAGCCACGCGTATAAATGTGGTGCGTTTGCTCAGCTCCTTCAGCTTCGAGGCGCCAACATAAGTGCAGGTGCTGCGTATGCCACCAAGTATATCCTGTATGGTGTTTTCAACCAGTCCTCGATAGGGCACTTCAACAGTTTTACCTTCGCTGGCACGGTATTCGGCAACACCGCCGGCATGTTTATCCATGGCAGTCTTGGAGCTCATGCCATAGAACTGTTTCATTTTTTTACCATTTTTCTCAATCAGTTCGCCACCGCTTTCGTCGTGCCCGGCTAGCATGCCACCCAGCATAACATAGTCGGCTCCTGCCCCGAAAGCTTTTGCTACATCACCGGGTGTGGAACAGCCCCCATCGCTGATAATCTGCCCGCCAAGGCCATGGGCTGCATCCGCACATTCAATAATTGCCGAAAGTTGCGGGTATCCCACACCGGTTTTTACACGGGTGGTACACACCGATCCCGGTCCTATCCCTACTTTTATAATATCGGCCCCGGCCAGTAAAAGCTCTTCAACCATTTCGCCGGTAACCACGTTGCCAGCTATAATAATCTTGTCCTGGAATTTCTTGCGAGTCTGTTTTACAAATGCCACAAAATGTTCTGAATAACCATTGGCTACATCAATACAGATAAACCTCAGCTGTGGGTTAGCTTTCAGTATTTCCGATATTTTTTCAAGGTCGTGGGCGCCTGTGCCTGTGCTTACCGCGATGTGGTTTTCGATACCCGCGGGCGCACTCTTAATGAAATTATTCCACTCAGCTACCGTGTAATGTTTATGAATAGCCGTAAACATTTGCTTTTCGAACAGGGCCAGGGCCATCTCAAAAGTGCCGACCGTGTCCATATTGGCAGCCATTACCGGTACGCCGGTCCATTCGGTGCCGGTATGCTTAAAAATAAAGCTCCGCTCCAGTTTTACCTGCGACCTGCTGCTCAGTGTCGAACGTTTTGGTCTGAACATCACATCTTTAAATCCCAGTTTAATGTCGTATTCTATCCGCATGTTTCAATGATTTTAAATACAAAATTACTCTGTTTCCTGTTTTAAACATACTTATAAAATATGGATGTGAATATAATCTTTTTCTGGATGATTGAAGGTGTGCAATCTGTGGTTCCCGGTTTGCAGTGCACTCCGGCGATTTTTTCACCTGCTGGAATTCTGCCAGAAGGAACAATACTTTTTCGGCCAATGAACTTTTTGATTTACTTTAGCTGCAAAATTTCTCGCTATGTTTAAGCCTTACTTCCCGCTTGCCCTTGTTGTAATTGCCCTGCTGAATGTACAGCAGTTGTTTCCGTGCACTAATTTAATTATTACCAAAGGCGCCAGCAGCGACCGTTCGGTGATGATTACCTACAATGCCGACTCGCATACCCGTTATGGCGCCATTGCATACTATCCGGCTGCCGATCACCAGGCCGGCGAAATGTGCGAAGTGTATCATTACGAAAATGGGAGGCTGCTCGGTAAAATCCCTGAAGTGTCGCATACTTATTCGGTGGTGCAGTTTATGAATGAGCACCAGGTAGCCATTGGCGAAACCACCTGGGGCGGACCAGAAGCGCTGGCCACACAACCGGAAGCTATTCTCGACTACGGATCGCTGATGCGTATTGCCCTGCAACGTTCCAAAACAGCCCGCGAAGCCATTAAAGTAATGACAGACTTAGTAGCCCGTTACGGCTACGCAACCAGCGGTGAGTCGTTTTCCATTTCCGATGCCAACGAAGCCTGGATCATGGAAATGATTGGCAAAGGGAAATTTGAAAAAGGCGCTGTTTGGGTAGCCAGGCAGATTCCCGACGGATATATCAGCGGGCATGCCAACCAGGCACGTATCACCACATTCCCGTATCAGAAAACCAATAACTGGAATGACACGAAACAAACCGTTTATAATTCGGCAGATGTGATCAGCTTTGCCAGGAAAAACGGGTATTATAATGGAACGGATGCGGCATTTAGTTTCTCCGATGTGTATAACCCCCTCGATTTTGGCGGGGCCCGCTTTTGCGACGCCCGGGTATGGTCTTTTTTCAGGAAGATAAATAAGGAACTGCGCGAAAATGCAATATTTACAGATTATGCCCTTGGGAAGTTTTCGCACAATACTGTTTTTCCCGATGGCGCTGAAAACCCGAATGGTTTTGTGTCGAACCGCTTACCGTTGTGGGTAAAGCCTGATTCGCCGGTTACCTTGCAACAGGTAATGGCAGGCATGCGCGATCACTACGAAGATACCCCGCTCGATATGCGTTACGATAACGGAGCCGGCCCCTTCGGCCTTCCATACCGCTGGCGCCCCATGGAGTATACCGTGGATAGTGTAATGTACCTCAACGAAAGAGCCATAGCTACCCAGCAAACCGGTTACAGTTTCGTGGCACAGTCGCGCGGCTGGCTGCCTGCCCCGGTGGGCGGTATTTTCTGGTTCGGCGTCGATGATTCCGACGGCTGCGTATATGCTCCCATGTATTGCGGCATCAGCAGGGTTCCCGAAAGTTACGCCCTGGGCAACGGCTCCATGATCACCTGGTCCGAAACCTCGGCTTACTGGGCCTTCAGCCAGGTGAATAACTGGGC
>CALCJE010000220.1 GCA_937965665.1 uncultured Bacteroidales bacterium | reverse complement strand
GTGCCTTCCAGGAAAACGGAGCTTTATCCATTTCCGATGCTTCGCGCTTTGCTGACCTGGTAAAAATTATTCCACTGATCCATAACCTGATCGAAAAAGGATATATAGTTACCGAAGAAGAAGTACGCGAGCGTTTTACGCCCAAAACACTTTCGTTTATTAAGCTTACTGATGCCTTCAGCAGCGAAGACCAGCTACAGTTGTTGTACGATAAACTTGAGAAAAAAGCTCCAAAACAACTCGATTTGCTTATCGAGTATATTCAGCTTTCGAAAATCATGTCGAACCAACCCGTGGAGGTCTCGCGTAAAGACCTTTTTGCCAGGATTGACGATGCTGCCGGCAAATTCAAAGCGCTGGAGAAAAAAGGAGTTTTCGAGGAATACGATAAGAAAATCAGCAGGCTGAATTACCGCCAGGCAACGCATACAGCCGAAAGCATTGAGTTAACGCCTGAGCAGCAGCGAGCCATGCACGAAATTTCAGCGGCATTCGAAACCAAAAATGTTACCTTGCTGCATGGCGTAACTTCGAGCGGCAAAACCGAAATTTACATCAAACTCATCAGGCAAACATTGGATGAAGGTAAACAAGTGTTGTACCTGCTGCCTGAAATTGCGCTCACCACCCAGATTATCAACCGCCTGCAGAAATATTTCGGCAGCGAAGTTGGCGTATACCATTCAAAATATAACGAAAACGAAAGAGTGGAAATATGGCAGCATGTTTCGGGTACCGGGTCATCAACTTTTAATGTGTTGCTCGGGGCGCGTTCGGCTATGTTTCTGCCATTTAATAACCTGGGACTGATAATCATTGACGAGGAGCACGATGCCTCGTACAAACAATACGATCCGGCCCCGCGCTATAATGCCCGCGATACCGCTATTTTCCTGGCTTCCATGCATGGCGCCAAAGTATTGCTGGGTTCGGCAACGCCCTCCATCGAGAGTTTTTATAATGCCAGCCAGGGCAAATACGGGCTTACCACCTTAAGCGAGCGCTTCGGAGGCTTGCTGATGCCACAGATAAAACTGGTAAACCTGAAGGACGAATACCGGAAAAAAACAATGCAGTCGGTCTTTTCCTCGGTACTGATCCGTGAAATAGAAACGGCACTTGAAGCAAAGCAACAGGTTATTCTTTTCCAGAACAGGCGTGGTTTTTCGTTGCATATCGAATGCGAAAACTGTAGCTGGATACCGCATTGCGTACAGTGCGATGTTTCGCTGGTATATCACAAAAAACAAAACCAGCTGAGGTGCCATTATTGCGGCTACAGCATGCGTATACCCGAAAAATGCCCCGATTGTGGTCACACACATTTGGTTATGAAAGGTTTCGGGACCGAAAAAATTGAAGAAGAGCTTTCGCTGATCATTCCAGCAGCCCGGATTGCCCGGATGGATCTGGACAGCACCCGGACACGATTTGCGCATCAGAAAATGATTGCTGCTTTCGAAGAGCGTAAAATTGACATCCTGGTCGGAACGCAGATGGTAACCAAAGGGCTTGATTTCGATCATGTGAGCCTGGTTGGAATACTGAATGCCGACAGCCTGTTATCGTATCCCGATTTCAGGGCCTTTGAACGCGGTTTCCAGCTCATGGCACAAGTGGCCGGCCGGGCCGGGCGCCGAAACAAGCAGGGCCTGGTGCTCATACAGGCGTACAATCCATCGCATCACGTTCTTTCAATGGTTCTCGAACACAATTACGAAGCTTTATATCAAAGCCAGCTGGCCGAAAGGGAAAGATTTAACTACCCGCCATTTTGCCGTATCGTCCAGCTTTCGCTCAGGCATGTGGATGCAAACGTGATCAATCAGGCTGCCGACGAACTGGCTAAAAAATTACGTTCGCTTTTCGGCAAACGCGTGCTTGGGCCCGAATATCCGAGCGTGTCGCGCATCAGGAACCAGTACCTGAAAAATATACTTATCAAATTTGAAAAAGGAATTGCTTTGCCCAAAGCCAAGGACGAGGTGCGCAATGCCATAGTTAAACTCAATGCCCTTCCCGAATATAAGGCAGTTCGCGTGGTGATTGATGTTGACCCGATGTAGGAACTGAAATAAGTTGGTTTTTAAGAAATAGGATTGTTGCAGATATTGAAATTGAAAACAATCAGTATGTCGGATCCGAATTTAGTTTTGATGGAAATCAGGCTATCAGCTTCAGCGTTCCGGTAGCTTACCTGGTTAGCATAAATTACTTATTCTTTCATTATTGAAACAGAAATTTTACCTGTTGACTTTTTATTAAGCGCGATAAAAATTTGCAAAACGCTGCTTCATTTTTTTGATCAATCCAAACAAAGAACCGTTTCAACAGTTTAAATTATAAGATATTAAATTAAATAAAATAAAATAAAACTATATTTGTAACACCAAACATCCTGATAATTGAGAAGAATTATTCTGCTTTTTGTTTTTATCCTTAACGTCTGGGCAAGCCTGGCCCAGGATTTAAGCTTTCAGCAAAAGGCAAACAGTTTTATCCAGCCGGGGAAAACAGATTATAAGGAAATAAAAACATTCTTTTTGCCATATAAAAGAGATACCGCCAAATTATCAATGGCATTAAATATGGCCATTGCTAAAAAGGCGGTTGTTATCCAGGGTTTCCTTTACAATGATTTAGGAACCTTTTACAGGGATATTTCCGATTATAAAAAGTCAAAAGAATACCATTCGAAAGCGCTGTTACTTGCCAAGCAAACCAGGAATATTTATTTGGAAATAGCTGCTTATAATATGCTTGGGGTGGTGTATCGCCGTATCGACTCCATTAAACCCGCCATTGATAATCACCAGAACGCGCTGAACCTGGTGAATTCATTAAAAAATAAAGATGATGAAATATTAAGAAGCCAGGCCATTTCACTGAATAGCCTGGGGAATGTATTTTTAACACTTAACCAGTTCGAAATGGCAAAAGAAAATTTTGTCACTTCGCTCGAAATTGAAAAAAAACTGAATAATAACCTGGGACTGGCAATCAATTACCAGAATATCGGAGGGGTTTTCGAAAGCCAGGATCAGTTGGATTCAGCCATGGTTAATTACAAGAAATCATTGTCGATAAACGAAAAGATTAATTCGGACCTGGGAAGGATGATCTGTAACAACAGCATTGGCCAGGTGCTGCTGAAACAAAACAGGCCCAAAGAGGCTTTCGATTATATTAATCCTACCATCAAGATTGCCGAAAAACTGGGCGA
Source organism: uncultured Bacteroidales bacterium (assembly GCA_937965665.1). Classification (GTDB taxonomy): domain Bacteria; phylum Bacteroidota; class Bacteroidia; order Bacteroidales; family UBA4417; genus UBA4417. The sequence continues at coordinate 12,770 of CALCJE010000220.1, read as the reverse complement.
CGACTTTTATACAGCATCTTCGTACATTAACCTGGGCTGGGCTTATTTTGAGCTGCGTGATAATGAAAAGGGTAAAATGTATATAAACAAAGGGCTCGAGATCTCGAAAAGCAAAAATTATATTTCTTACATTTCTTCTGCTTATTTATTGCTGTCGCAGGTCGCAAAATCGGAAAAAGATTATGCATCGGCATTGAAATATAAAGACTTGCATGTTGAATACAAAGAGAAACTTGAGAGCGACAAAAACCTGAAATACCTTTTTGACCTGATTTCAAAATATGAAAACGAGCGGAAAGAGAACATGCTGAAGTTGAAAGACAAGGAGTTGAAAATCAGCAGGCTGATGGTTTACAAATCCAATACGCAAAAGGAATACCTGTTTATCGGGCTTTTGTTATTGTCGATCTTGGGCGTATTTTTGTTTTATCAGAATAGATTAAAAAAGATTAACAACGCAAAATTAGCGGCTTTAAATAATGACCTGGTTGAAGCAAATAAGGTAAGAACCAAATTTATTTCTATCCTGAACCACGATTTGCGCGCCCCGGTAGCAAGTATTATCCAGTTTTTGCATTTTCAAAAGGATTGTCCCGAAATGCTTGATGATGAATTAAAAGAAAGCTTTGAAACCAAGACTTTGGTTGCTGCCGAAAATCTTTTACATAATATGGAAGATTTGTTGCTCTGGAGCAAAGGGCAAATGGAAGGATTTAAACCGCAGCTTCAAAATATTAAAGTTGAAACACTCTTTGCCGATATACAAAGCATGTACGACTTAAGTACACAGTACAAATTCGTATTCATCAATACAGGCATGATCAGCGTATTTTCAGACGAAAATTTCCTGAAAACCATCATGAGGAATTTAACCAGCAATGCTATTAAAGCGCTGAATAACCGATCGGAAGGAGTTATTACCTGGAAAGCGGAACTGGTTGACAACCTTACAGTTTTGTCGATAACCGATAATGGGGTTGGCGCAAAACCTGAACAATTCAGGGCTTTGTATGATGATAAAGCCGAAGTTGGCTCAAAATCCGGTTTAGGATTGCACCTGATCAGGGATTTGGCAAAACTTATAAAATGTACCATCCAGGTAAATTCGAAGCCGGCTGAAGGCACAGAAATTTTGTTGATTTTCAACGGGCAGGTTGATCATGCCTGAAAATCAATAATAAGGAGTTGGGTTTGATGTTGTAAAACCTGTTTAAGCCTAAAATAATCCGTGTAAATTAGCCTGTACGCCTTCAATTATTTTACCCAGGTCTTCAGGATTTTCCTGGAAGTTGATATTATCCACATCAAAAATCAGCAACTTGCCGGCGGTATAGTTGTTAATCCAGTTTTCGTAGCGATCGTTCAGGCTTTTCAGGTAATCGAGGCGGATAGAGGCTTCGTAATCGCGGCCGCGTTTCTGTATGTTTCTTACCAGGGTAGGTACATCGGCACGCAGGTAAATCAGCAGGTCAGGAGGTTGTATAAAGGTAGCCATGAGTTCGAACAGCGACTGGTAATTTTCGAAATCACGGGTTGTCATCAGGTTCATGGTATGCAGGTTGGGCGCGAAGATGTGGGCATCTTCGTAAATGGTGCGGTCCTGTATTACATTTTTCCCGCTTCTCCTGATATCAACAATCTGCCTGAAACGGCTGTTGAGGAAATAAATCTGCAGGTTAAACGACCAGCGTTGCATATCTTCATAAAAACTGGGAAGATACGGATTGGTATCTACGTCCTCGTAATGTGGCTGCCAGCCAAAGTGTTTGGCCAGTAAGCCCGAAAGGGTTGTCTTGCCTGATCCTATATTCCCTGCTATTGCGATATGCATTCCCATAAGTCGAAAGTGTATGATTCAGCTAAATTATTAAGAATCTTTTTTATGATCTAAAAGTTTTGCGTTTTGTTAATAACTCGTAGGCCACTTGCCGGGCCGGGTTAATTAGAAATTTATCAAATAGGCACGGATATCACTAAGGATCACAAGAGTGCAGTTTCCTGGCTTTGCCCTGGATGATTCCAGTGTTTCAGTTATATGTTTTTTGTGTGTAATTCAAGTATGCCTTCCACGTATTTACGGTCGTTCGAAAGGCGCGGTACCTTGTGCTGTCCGCCCAGTTTGCCCCGCTCCCTGAACCATTCGTAAAAAGTGCCTTTTGGCACCTGCCTGATCACTGGCAGCAACAGCATAAGGTTGTGATAGCGTTTGGCTTCGTAGTCCGAATTGAGCGATTTAAGTGCGTTGTCGAGCATTTCGCCGAAATACTCCAGGTTTTCGGGTGGTGTTTCAAATTCAATCACCCATTCGTGGGCAGCTTTTTCGTTGTCTTTCAGAAAGATAGGAGCAGCGGTATATTCGGTAATTACAGCGCCGGTTTTTTCGCAGGCGGTGGCCAGGGCTTTTTCGGCATTGTCGATAATCAGTTCTTCCCCGAAAGCATTTATAAAACTTCGCGTACGCCCGGTAATTTTTATCCGGAAAGGATCGGTGGATGTAAACATTACCGTATCGCCGATCAGGTATCGCCACAAGCCGGCATTGGTGCTGATAACCATGGCATAATTTACCCCGGGTTCCACCTCCCAGAGCGGAAGCGTTTTGGGGTGTTCGTTTTCAATTTCTGCCAAGGGCATAAACTCGTAAAAAATACCGTAATCGAGCATCAGCAACATATCTTCACCATCAAAAGTATCCTGAATCCCGAAAAATCCTTCGCTGGCATTGTAGGTTTCGAGGTAGTGCATTCCGGGTGGACAAATCCTGCGGAACTGTTCGCGGTATGGAGTAAAATTTACACCCCCATGCACAAAAAGTTCGAGGTTTGGCCATACATCCTTTATGCTTTTTGCTTTGGTGATTTCAAGTATTTTATTCAACAAAACAAGTGTCCACGACGGCACGCCGGTAATATTCGTAACATCCTCGTCCTTGGTAATCATAGCCATGCGGTACAGCTTGTCTTCCCATTCATCCATCAGCGCCACACTCATGTCGGGTGTGCGTATCAGTTGTACCCAGAATGGAAGGTTCTCCATAATAATGGCCGAAACATCGCCATGGTAAGTCTCGGCAAATTCGTTATCCGATCTGAAACTACCACCCATACCCAGCACCTTGCCACTAAAAATTTTTGAGGTTGGGTTGTTGTTACAATAAATGGATAACATGTCTTTGCCCCCTTTCATGTGGCATTCCTCAAGGGCTTCGGCCGTTACCGGTATAAACTTGCTTTTATCGCTGGTGGTACCTGAGCTTTTGGCAAACCATTTTACTTCCGATGGCCACAGAATATTGTTTTCTCCTTTCCGAAGCCGGTCAATGTAAGGTTTTACTGCATTATAATCGCTGATGGGCACCCGCTGCCGGTATTCTTCGAACGATGTAATTGAACGGTAATCGTATTTAAGCCCCCATTCGGTATCGCGCGCGAAGTGCAGCAGGCTCTCAAACCATTCTTCCTGAACTTCGTGCGGGTATTTCATAAATAACTCAATCTGGTGTATACGTTTACGTATAAACCACGATATCACTGAATTAAATAAAGTCATAAGCTATAGGTTCGTTGGAGTTCTGTTTTTCAAAAGTAATCAATTATCACAAGTATTCCTGGGCATATCTTCCAGAGTTATCCACAAAAAATTATTTTCAAGTCCGTCTGATCTGCTAGCCGGGCTTACAAATATTGGGTGAACTGGTGTATGATTGATAAAATAGTGACGGCAAAATTTAATCCAGTTTTTTCAATTTATTCACTTAATTTTAGTCCAAAATCTAAGCAGCATGGAAAAACGTAATGCCCTTATAGCCGGGGCTTCGGGCCTGGTGGGCAGCAGCCTCTTAAAACAACTCCTTAACAACGATTTGTACGAAAACATAGTGGTGATTGTACGCAAGCCCCTGGAAATAAAGCATCCAAAACTAACGCAGTTGCAGGTTGATTTCAATTCTCTTGAAACGCTGAAGGTCGGGTTTCCGGTGCATGATGTTTTTTGTGCTTTGGGCACTACCATTAAAACAGCCGGATCGCAGGAGGCTTTTTACAAAGTGGATTACACCTATGTGGTGAACCTTGGGAAATGGTGCGTGAGCAATGCGGTTCAACGGTTTTTGATTGTGAGTGCAATGGGTGCTTCCGCCGGGTCGGGGATATTTTATAACCGGGTAAAAGGCGAAATGGAAGCGGCTGTAAGCCAGTTATCTATTCCTCAAATTCAGGTTTTCAGGCCATCACTGCTTATGGGAAACCGTACCGAAAAAAGGGGAGGCGAAAAAATTGCCCAGTTGATTATGGGAGGTCTTGGCTTCCTGTTTGTGGGCCCTTTGCTGAAATACAAAGCCATTCATGCCGATGTGGTTGCCGGGGCTATGATAAAATCAGCAGCATCAGGTGCTGATGGTTTTACTGTTTTTGATTCGGGACAGATGCAGCAGATGTAGCCATGCCTTGCATTATGCTCCGGTTTTGATAGCCGGTCGCATCTTTTAAGTGGCAGAATTAAAACACAGGATGTCGTACGTCTTTAAAATTAACACAATCATTATAAAAAAGCAAAATCATCATTAACTTTGAGTTGATGATTTGTGGGTACATATCTCGTGTTAAGCATCAAAAAATAAGGTACAATTATGAAATGTTGCTGGCTGTTGTTCGTGCTTGCCCTCATATCGGGTTATGTTGCGGCCCAAAACTATTCTGCCAAAGAAATAGTAAAGTTAGCCGACGACAAAAACCGTGGACTTTCGAGCAAAGGTGAAATGACCATGACCATTGTACGCCCCGATTGGAGCCGTTCGGTTACCATGAAATCGTGGAGTAAGGAAAATGATTTCGCGATGGTACTGATTACTTCTCCGGCCAAAGAAAAGGGCCAGGTTTTCCTGAAACGCCGCAACGAAATGTGGAACTGGGTGCCCTCCATCGACAAAATGGTTAAAATTCCACCCTCTATGATGATGCAATCCTGGATGGGATCGGATTTTACTAACGACGACCTGGTGCAGCAATCGAGTATTGTAAAGGATTATACCCATAAATTATTGGGCCGGGAAAAGATCAGGGACCTGGAATGTTACAAAATTGAACTCATCCCTTTGCCTGATGCCACCGTGGTTTGGGGTAAAATTATAACCTGGATTTCAACAAGTGGTTTCGATCTGTGGAAATCGGAATACTACGACGAAGACATGGAACTGGTTAACGTTGAAAATGCATTTGATATCAAAAAAATGGGCGATCGATTGATCCCGACCCGGATGGAAATTGTACCTGTTGCCAAAAAAGGGCAGAAAACCATTCTGGTTATCAACAACATGCTTTTCAACATTCCTATTGAGGAAAGTTTTTTTTCTCAGCAAAATATGAAGAAGGTTAAATAAATTCAGTTGGCCAAAAAACGGTGAACATGTTGCTAACACTTGCCTGGCGCAATATATGGCGGAACAGGCGGCGAACTCTCATAACGGCCGCTTCGGTTTTATTTGCCTTGTTTTTTGCACTTATCATGCGGTCGATGCAAATCGGAACCTATGCCCGTATGACTGACAACCTGGTTCAGGCTTTTACCGGTTACCTGCAGGTGCAGAAAAAAGGCTACTGGGAAAATAAGGACATAAACCAGTCTTTCGTCGTAACCGATTCACTGCTGCATTCCATTTCAAAAGTCGGTAATGTTTCAGTAATCGTGCCCCGGCTCGAGTATTTCGCGCTGGCGTCATTTGGCCTGCAGGCAAAAGGATGTGCCATTATAGGTACTGATCCCGCAAAAGAGGAACAACTCACCCATCTGAAAAAATGGCTTCAATCCGGTGACTTCCTGGCTGAAGGCGACAACGGGGTTTTGCTGGCTTCAAAATTGGCTGCTTACCTGAAGATAAAGGTCGGCGACACCCTGGTGCTGATCGGTCAGGGATACCATGGTGTAAGCGCTGCAGGCAAATTCCCGGTGAAGGGCATCCTGCATTTTCCTTCCCCCGATCTCGACGGACAATTGATCTATATGCCTTTAAGGATGTGCAGGGATTTTTTTAGTGCTGGCGACCGAGTAACATCGCTGGCTATAAACCTGGACGACCCTTCAGGGCTAAACCTGGCGGAATCGCACATCAACAACATTGTTCTGCCACTTGGCTTGCTAACCATGCCCTGGCAGGAAATGCTCGTTGAACTGGTGCAGTATATTAAATCGGACAATGCCAGCGGGCTGATTATGTTGGCGATTCTTTACCTGGTTGTGGCTTTTGGCGTTTTTGGCACCGTGGTAATGATGACTTCCGAACGCACCCGCGAGTTCGGGATTATGATTGCCATCGGGATGAAAAAATGGAAACTGGCAGTGGTAACCCTTGTCGAAATGCTTATGATTGGCACCCTCGGTATCCTTGCCGGGATTATCGTCAGCATCCCGGTGATAGGCTATTTTTACAACCACCCTGTTGATTATGGCGGCGATATGGGAACAATTATCGAAAACTATGGCTTTGAACCAAAGATGTATTTTGCATTTCAGCCCGATTTTTTCCTGGCGCAAAGCCTGGTGGTGGCTATCATAGTGCTGGCCGCAGCTTGTTATCCCGCTACAAGGATATTCCGCCTGAAAGAGATAAATGCAATTCACAGTAAGTTTAATTAATAACGAGGCGTAAAATCTGCCGGCAGCAAGCGGTTTTTACATTTTGAGTTCTGGTCAAGGTTCTGGTTTGCACTTAAAAAACAGGAAAATGATATTGGCTATTGCCTGGAAAAACATCTGGCGAAACCGCTTACGAAGCCTGATCGTAATTGCGGCAACAGCCATAGGAGTGGCAGCCGGAACTTATTCCGCCTCGCTCATGTTTGGCGTTGCAACGCAAAAAATTAATGCTGCAATAAGCAACGAGGTTTCGCATATACAATTGCATCATCCCAGGTTCAGGGAAAATTACGAGATACAATACACCTTGCCCGAAGCGGAAAAGATGATACGCGACATCAGTCGCCTGCCTGAAGTTAAATCAGTAGCCGCCCGCACCATCATTACCGGTATGATGATGTCGGCAGCCTCGGCTACGGGAATAAAAATCAATGGTATCGATCCGGTGGTTGAACGAAAAACCACCAGCCTGTACACGAAAATCAGCGATACAAGCGGGGCGTATTTTGGCGACGGTTTGCGTAACCCTGTAGTGATAAGCCAGAAACTGGCTGAAAAACTTAATGTGCACCTGAAATCGAAGCTGGTGCTCCGTTTCCAGTCAGCCGACGGCAGCCTCATTGAAGGAGCCTTCAAAATTTGTGGCATTTACCGCACCTCGAACGGCATGTTCGACCAACTGAATGTATTTGTCAGGCAAAGCGACCTGGCTGCACTGCTGGGTAATGCACCGGTACACGAAATTGTTGTTTTACTTCACGATAACAGCGATATCAAAAAAGTGATGCCCGTTCTGAAGCAGAAATACCCGGCAGCTGAAGTGAAAGATTGGCAGGAATTGTTTCCTGAACTGGGCATGCTCACAGCCATGTTAACCACCATGAATTACATGATCCTGGGCATTATACTGGCAGCCCTGGCATTCGGCATTGTAAATACCATGCTTATGATTGTGCTCGAAAGGTCGCGCGAACTCGGAATGCTGATGGCTGTCGGAATGAATAAACACAAGGTTTTCAGGATGATAATGCTCGAAAGTATTTTGTTGTCGTTGTGCGGTGGCATTGCAGGTATTGTAATAAGCTTTTTCCTGATACAACTCAGCGCCCGTACTGGCATCGACCTGAGTGCTTTCGGGCAGGGATTTGAAGCTATGGGTTACGACCCCGTTATGTACCCTGAACTCCGGCCCGGCTTTTTTGTGGGAACTGTAATCATGGTCATATTCACTGGCATACTCTCATCGCTTTACCCGGCACGCAAGGCGTTAGCAATTAATCCTGCCCTGGCAGTTAAAAACGAATAATAACATTGAGCATCTCTCAATCAAAAAAATAGCGACGATTTTACAAATTTCGGATCATCATGGAAATCATTCAAATAAAGGATCTTCATAAAACATATGACGAAGGCAAGATCGAGGTACATGCTGTAAATGGAATCAGCCTAACGGTTGCCGAAGGCGAATTTACAGCCATTGTGGGGCCATCGGGATCAGGTAAAACAACGCTGCTCAATATGATTGGAGGCCTCGACCGTCCTTCGGGCGGAGAGGTAATCATAAACGGAACTGAAATTACAAAGCTCAGTTCACGGGAGCTGATCAATTTCAGGCTCAACAATATCGGGTTTGTATTCCAGTCGTATAACCTCATTCCTGTGCTTACTGCCCACGAAAATGTGGAGTTTATCATGCAACTTCAGAACAAACCACAAACCGAGAGGCATAAGCGAACCATCGAACTGCTTGAATCTGTTGGCCTGGGCGACAAAATGGATGTCAGGCCACGTTACCTCTCGGGAGGGCAGCAGCAAAGGGTAGCCGTGGCCAGGGCCCTGGCTTCGAAACCAAGGTTTATACTTGCCGATGAACCTACGGCTAACCTCGATTCGAAAGCAACTGCTAACCTGCTCGAAATTATGGAACGCCTGAACCATGAAGAAAAAATGACTTTTCTTTTCTCGACTCACGATCAGCGCGTGGTTAATAAAGCGCATAGGGTAATAACCATTGAAGATGGAATTGTAATCAGCGATGTTGAACAGCAACACATAGTACATCCGTCAGACTGCTGATATGAGACGTATGGCAACACTTAATATGATTATTGCCACAGCCGGAAAACGGATATTGAACAGCCTGTTTTCGGGGCTGGCAATAATTTGGATTGCCATCTTCATGAGTATTTGCCTGCAACTCAAGGCGCAGGATACCACCATGCCCTGTGCAATTACCCTCAATGGTTATATCAGCGAGATGCCTAGCTTACAATTTAGCAGCATTGCTGCGGATTACGAATTTAGCAACCAACTTCACAACAGGCTGAATTTCAAAGTACAGACGGGCACGCATTTAACTGCTGCCCTCGAGCTGCGCACACGATTTTATTATTATGGATCCGATACAAATATAACTTCCTATTATAAGCTTTTCGAACAGGATGCCGGCGTGGTGGGTTTGTCGAAAAACATTATTTCTGGCAACAATTATGTGCTGAATATGGCAGTTGACCGGCTGTGGATTGATTATAGTACCGGTAAATGGCAGTTTACCCTGGGGCGGCAGCGTATCAACTGGGGGCAAACATTTGTCTGGAACCCCAACGATATTTTCAATACCTATAACTACCTCGATTTCGATTATGTCGAGAAGCCGGGAAGCGATGCCATCAGGGTGCAGTATTATACTTCCGAAACCTCGAAGGCAGAGTTGGTTGTAAAAGCTGACAGCAGCAGGAAACCATCTGTAGCCGGGCTTTACAGGTTTAACCGCCGTAATTATGATATACAGTTTTTAGCCGGTCTTGCCGGCGAAGATGTGGTAATTGGCAGCGGCTGGTCGGGGCAACTTGCCAAAGGTGGCTTCAGGGGCGAGATCAGTTATTTTATTCCCGCGAAGAAATTTTCGCTTTCCAAAGGCGAATTAACAAGTAGTATAGGTTGGGATTATATGTTTAAAAATTCACTGTTCCTTCAGCTGGAATGCCTCTATAATGGGAACCATGCCGATAGTACAGGGATCAATATACTGGATAACAACAGCTTTAAAATAAGTGCCCAAAACCCGTTTTTAAGTGGATTTTCATATTTCGCATCTGCCTCGTTCCCGGTTACGCCTTTGTTTAATTGCAGCCTGGCCGGAATTATAAACCCTGAAAATAAAGTCTGTATTATAGTTCCCTCCCTCGATTACAATCTCTTACAGAACCTGGATATTTCATTCCTGGCACAACTGATAGGATTTAAAACTCCGCCCAATCCGCTGGCAACGGTTAGTATTTGGTTCTTACGGATAAAATATAGTTTTTAATTCCAGGCATCGTGCCTGTGCCAAAACACCCGGCTGTGAAGAGGCCTTCATGTTACAAGGTTTAGTTTTGTTATGAGCTGACCCAAAATTCCTTTAGTGTTTTCTCTGATAATTTCACTACATTTGAATTATAAAACTCAGTTCATGCAAACCATCCCCGATTTTTTCGAAGAAAATGTAAGCAAATACCCCGATAATGTTTATCTGTGGGAAAAAACAAACAGCCATTACGAAGGGACAACTTATACCCAGGTAAAAGCGCTGGTCGAACAGTTTGCAGCGGGGCTGCTCAGCCTGGGCGTGAAAAAAGGCGATCGCATCGCACTCATTTCCGAAGGCCGTAACTCGTGGGTGATAAGCGAATTAGGGATGCTTTATATCGGTGCCATTAATATTCCCTTGTCGGTTAAGCTGGCTGAGTCCGACGAAATACGATACCGCTTGTCGCATGCCGGGGCAAGTATGGCCATAGCATCGGCTAACCAGGCTAAAAAAATAAGGGATGTGAAACCCACCCTTCCTGGCCTGGGAAAAATTATTGTATTGGATGGAACTGAAGAGGATGCATCGGAAATTTCGTACACTAAGGTTCTGGAACTGGGAAAAGAATTCCTGCACACATCAGCTGAAGCTTTCGTGCAGGCCCGGAAACAGGTGCAGCCCAACGACCCGGCCAATATCTGTTATACTTCAGGTACCACCGCCGATCCCAAAGGTATTGTGCTTTCGCATAATAACTATGTGGCTAATGTGAAACAAGGCTATTCATTAATGGACATTCCGCCGCATTATACCACGCTGCTTATTTTACCCTGGGATCATGCCTTTGCGCATACGGCCGGAATTTATTGTATGATGGGCATGGGAGCCTCGCTGGCCTCGGTGCAGGTAGGCAAAACCGGGATGGAAACTCTAAAAAATATCCCTGTCAACATTAAGGAAATCAAGCCTAACCTGTTGCTGAGCGTTCCGGCACTGGCTTCCAATTTTAAAAAGAATATTGAAAAAGGCATCAGCGATAAGGGTTTTGTGGTGAATGCTTTGTTTAAACATGCCCTTAAAATTTCATACGCCTACAACAACGACGGGTGGAACAAAGGTCCCGGGCTTACTTCACTCTATAAACCGTTGATGAAGCTGTACGACAAAATACTTTTCAGCAAAATCCGCGAAAGTTTTGGCAGCCGTCTCGATTTTTTTGTGGGTGGCGGTGCCTTGCTCGACATTGAATACCAGAAGTTTTTTTATGCCGTTGGTATGCCTATGTTCCAGGGATACGGGCTTACAGAGGCTTCGCCCATTATATCTTCCAATTCGGCAGCCAAACATAAATTTGGTTCGTCAGGGTACCTGGTAAAGGATATGCTGCTTAAAATTTGTGATGAACAAGGCAACGAACTTCCTACCGGTGAATCGGGCGAAATTGTGATTAAAGGCGAAAATACTATGCTTGGTTACTGGAATAACCCTGAGGCTACTGCCCAGTCGCTTCGCGATGGTTGGCTCTATACCGGTGACCTCGGATACATGGATAACGATGGTTTCCTTTATGTGCTGGGCCGTTCCAAGAGCCTGCTGATTGCCGACGATGGCGAAAAATACAGCCCCGAGGGTATTGAGGAAGCTTATGTGGGACAGAGTAAATACATTTCGCAATGTATGCTTTATAATAACCAGCATCCATATACCATAGTGCTGCTGGTACCTGATAAAGCCAATCTGCTGCACCATCTGAAGCACAAAGGGCTCGATCCGTCTACAGATGCTGGTATACATGAGGCTATCCGGTGTATTGGTCATGAGTTAAACCAGTACCGTAAGCACGGGCATTATAGTACTATGTTCCCGCACCGCTGGCTTCCGGCCTCCATCGGTATATTGCCGGTTGCTTTCACCGAAGATAACCATATGATGAACTCAACCATGAAGATAGTGCGGGGTAAAATTACAGCCCACTACCAGTCGCTGATTGATTTCCTGTATACCTCCGAAGGCAAAAATCTTTACCACCCAAAAAATGTTGAAAATATGAAAGCATTTCTTGGGAAATAGGCTCATCTGATAATAATTGCTCCGGGTGAAAAAATAAAGTTGCCCTGAATTAAAATTTTGTGGAGATTGCTGTCTGATAGGGTGTTTGAATGTTAAACTTTGAAAGATCAGATTAATCTTTCTGGGTGAAAATAATATTCGAAGCACTTTTGTTACCTGGCTGCCTTCAATCTCCCGGCTAAATTCTATTTGAAAAAGTGATCACTTTCCCCAATTGTAAAATAAACCTGGGCCTTTGGGTTACCCAACGGCGAACCGATGGATATCATAACATACAAACGGTAATGCTTCCAGTGCCCTGGTGCGATGTGCTCGAAATGGTGCCTGCCGGCAAGGGACAAACCACACTCACTGTTACGGGTACCCGGGTTGACTCGCCCATCGAAAAAAATCTTTGTTTCAAAGCCTGGCAACTAATGGCTGATAATTACGGCATTCCGCCAGTGGATATTCACCTCCATAAGGTTATTCCCACGGGGGCAGGGCTTGGCGGAGGTTCGGCAGATGCCTCGTTTGCATTGCAATTACTTAATACTTTATTTCACCTGCAGCTCAGCAACGAGGTTCTCCGCTCGCTAGCTGTTCAGTTGGGGATGGACTGCCCGTTTTTTATTGAAAATGTACCTGCGCTTTCAACCGGCCGGGGCGAATTCCTGACTCCGGTATCGCTTAAGCTCAGCGGCTTGCACGTTCTTATCGTGAAACCACCTGTGCATGTGAGCACTGCCGCGGCTTTTGCAGGTATAAGGCCATTATTCCGCGAAAACTCAGATCGGAA
>CALCJE010000219.1 GCA_937965665.1 uncultured Bacteroidales bacterium | reverse complement strand
ACCTGTCGCAAACCATCAGCCTGCAGCATTACAACCTCGATAATTATACCCTGTTTGGTAAACCATCAAATGGATTGTACCAGAGTTATTCGTATACTATCGCTTTAGGCCGTTATTCGACTGATGCCCAGATTTTTCCGCGTGCCGGATCGGAGTTCAACATCTCATTGGAGCTAACACCTCCATATTCCCTCATTGCTCCTGAAAAATTCGCTGCAAAAAGCCAGGAAGACAAGTATCGGCTTATCGAGTTTCACCAGTGGAAAATTAATGCAGCCTTTTACCAGCAGATTGTAGGCGACCTGGTGCTTATGGCTCGTGTAAAAGCCGGTATTCTTGGCAGGTATAATAACGATATACAAGTTACCCCGTTCAACCGGTACTTTATGGGCGGTGATGGTATGTCGGGTTATTCAGCTATCGATGGAAGGCAGTTGATTGGTTTCAGGGGATATACCAACGAGAGTTTAACGCCATATGCCGGAGTTACTTCAAGGCCTCCCGGAGGAACTGTTTACAATAAGAGCACCCTCGAATTGCGTTACCCGCTTTCGCTCAATCCCAATTCGACTATTTACGGGCTTATGTTTGTTGAAGCTGGTAACGACTGGTCTTCCTTCGAGGATTTCGAGCCTTTCAGTCCCCGCAGGTCAGCAGGTATAGGCGTTCGCGTATTCCTGCCAATGTTCGGATTACTGGGTCTCGACTGGGGTTATGGCTTTGATGATATACCCGGTTTACCGAGTGCCAACAAAGGCCAGTTCCATTTCTCGATGAATTCTTCCATTGATTAATTGTTTTGGCAGGTTTTTTGCAATTGCAACAGAATAACCAGGATGTGAACTCAAAAAGGTTCCATCAAAATATGATATCGTTATGAAGAAAATCATTTTATTTGCAGCCATTTTCTGCGCCCTGGGTTTTGGCGCATCAGCCCAGAAGTATGCTTTCGTGAATACCGATTATATACTCGACAATATTCCCGAGTATACGGATGCCCAAACACAGCTTGATGAACTGTCGGCTACCTGGCAGAAAGAAATTGACGCCAAATTTGCTGAAATTGATAAAATGTACAAAAGCTACCAGAATGAAGCTGTTCTGCTACCTGAGGACATGAAAAAGAAACGTGAGGAGGATATTATTAAAAAGGAAAGGGAAGCCAAGGACCTGCAGAAAAAACGATTTGGTAAAGATGGCGACCTGTTTAAAAAGCGCCAGGAACTCATAAAGCCCATCCAGGAGAAAATCTATAATGCAATAGAAGATATTGCATCCGCCGAAAACTATGCAGTGATTTTCGACAAAGCTACAAATGCCACGCTTATTTATACCAATCCCAAGTATGATGTTAGCGAACAGGTACTTGATAAAATGGGCTATACATATAAACCTCAGCAAAATACAAAGACTAAAAAATAGATAGCAGGTGCTTTTGTAAAGGCTTTTTTTTACCTTTGCTCCTTATATAATCCGAAACACTTAACCCTTATAATTGAAAATGATGAAGAATCTCCTAAAAGTTGTTACCCTTGTAGTATTGATTGCTGTTGCAGCAGGTGCTCAGGCACAGAAAGCCACCAAAATCGGACATGTTGACTTTGCCAAAGTGCTGGAACAGATGCCAGGCCAGGATACCGTTAAAACAGTAATGGAAAAATATGTTCAGACTCTCCAGGGCGAATTACAGACAATGCAGTCGGAACTGGAACTGAAAAATGCTGACTACCAGAAAAATGTAGCCACCATGTCGAATATTATCAAGACTACCAAAGAAAAAGAAATGGTTGATCTACAGGATCGTATCCAGGCTTTCCAGCAGTCGGCACAGAAAGAACTTTCCGACAAGCAGACAGAGCTCATTACTCCTTTTGTGAACAAAGCAAAACAGGCTATTAAAGATGTAGCTAAAGAAGGTGGTTTTGCCTATATTCTGAATGGCGTTGAAGATATCCTGCTTTATTCGGAAGGTGGCGAAGACGTTACTCCGCTGGTTAAGAAAAAACTGGGAATCAAATAACGAGTATCCCTATTTATAGAAAAGGCTTTCCCTCAATTAGGGAAAGCCTTTTTTTATTTCATTTTGAATATTTATCGTGAATAGGATATAAAAAAATCAAAAATGATTGAAAATAAGGGAATAGGTTCAGTTTAACTGTAATCTACTTGTTATTAAGGTTATAAAAGCAAAAAATAGGGTAAATATTTGCGTCAACCTTATTGTACTATTACAACCTTAGTAGATATAAACAGAAAGATAGACTTCAACCTTATTACCTTATTGATTTTGAACTTCCTACAGAATTGCCAAATCAGTTTTATGTCGAACTCACATTATTTTTTATTTGCTCAAGCATTTCATCTTTACTTATACCATTTTTAGGCGTAACTACAGGGCTTAATCCAAATGTTTGCTTGGGCATGTATTGCAGTGCTGATATCGGAATAAATACGGAAAAGCATGAGCAACAAAAGCGCTATAACCACGGACTGCCTGATTGATTTACAAACATAAAAGCCTGCATCAGAACTGGTCTGATACAGGCTTTTATTTACTCCTGAATATTATTACTCCTACGTGCAGTTAATATTTCTCATTATCATCAGTTGCACTATTATTCGGGTTATTCGGATCGAAAGTTGAGCAGTTGAAATAGTCTTCTTTCAGGCCTTCGGGTCTTTCGAAATCACCGCGGTTTAACTGAAGCTGCGAGTCGGCATATATTTTTTTCATATACAACGCCCAGATGGGTAATGCCATATTGGCTCCCTGGCCCAATGAGGTGGTTCGGAATCGTATCGTTCGGTCGTCACCACCCACCCACACTCCCGTAACCAGGTCGGGCGTAAGGCCCATAAACCAGCCATCGGAGTTGCTTTGTGTGGTACCGGTTTTACCGGCAATCGGATTCGTTAACCCATATTTACCCCTGAGACGCGATCCGGTTCCGCTTTCGACCACACCTTTCATCAACCCGATCATCATATAAGCAGTTTCTTCGTTCATGGCTTCATCCTGGTGTGGCACAAACTGTGCTATCACATTACCATGTTTATCTTCGATACGGGTTACAAAAAGCGGCTGAACAAAAATACCTTTGTTGGCATAGGTGCTCATAGCGCCGGTCATTTCGTACAACGAAATATCAGGCGTACCCAGGCAAATGGAAGGAACCGCTGGCAGTGGGCTGAAAATACCCATTTTGCGGGCAATTTTTATTACGGCTTCCGGCGAAAATCTTTTTATCAGGTATGCCGAAATCCAGTTAATGGAATTGGCGAGGGCTTCTTTCAGGGTAACCATTTGGCCTTCCTTATAGTTACTCGAGTTGGCCGGAGACCAAAGTTTGCCATTTGCCTCGATGGAATACTGAACATTTGGCACCTGCGAGCAGGGATACATTTGCCCATCTTGCATGGCTACGGTATAAACGAATGGCTTAAATGTGGAACCAACCTGCCGGCGCGCAATTACCACGTGATCATATTTGAAGAACCTGAAGTTGATGCCTCCTACATATGCTCTTACATATCCGGTTTGCGGTTCCATCGACATAAGGCCGGCATGCAGAAACCATTTATGGTATTTAATGGAATCCATTGGGCTCATAATGGTATCAATATCACCTTTCCAGGAGAATACCCGCATAGGAATCGGAGTTTTGAATGCCAGTTCAATAGAGTCGTTCGAAAGTCCGGCTTTTTTCATGCTGCGGTACCGGTCCGAACGTTTTTTGGAAGCCACCAGCAACTGGTTGATCTCCTTCTTGTCGGACAGATCGTAAGGGGCGTGCGAATTGCCTTTCCAATGCTTAAAGAAAGCCGGCTGCAAGTCCTGCGACATATGCTCTGTTACTGCTTCTTCAGCGTAATTCTGCATATGCGAATTGATGGTGGTATAAATTTTCAGCCCATCTTTATACAGGTTATAATAGCTGCCATCGGCTTTTTTGTTCTTCGAAACCCATCCAAAAACAGGGTCGCGGAGCCAGCGCACGGAGTCGGCAATATAATCTTCGCGGTTATCATAGTTATCTTTTTCGGGCTTTTCGGCCATCATGGCTTCGCGCAGGTATTCCCTGAAATAAGTACCAGGTCCGCTGTTGTGGTCCTGCAAGGTGTATTGCGACATGTCAAGTGGCAGCACACGCACTGAATCGTATTGTTTTTCGGTGATGTAGCCGTTCTTAAGCATCTGGCTCAGTACCACCTCGCGTCGTTTTTTCGATCGTTCTTTATTGCGTACCGGGTGAAAGTAGGAGGGGGCTTTCAGTAAGCCTATCAACACAGCCGATTCCTGTATGTTGAGTTCAGCCGGTGTTTTATCGAAATACGTTCGGGCGGCTGACTTAATGCCAAAGGCCAGGCTGCCGAAATCAACGGTATTCAGGTATAAAGCCAGGATTTCTTCTTTGGTATAATTGCGTTCCAGCTTAATAGCTGTAATCCATTCCTTTAGTTTTGAAAAACCGGTGCCAAAAATAGTGAAGTGCTGTTCGCGTGGAAAGAGGTTTTTCGCCAGCTGCTGCGTGATGGTACTTCCACCACCTTTATCAGTACCGGTTACCATCCCCACAACGGCCCGGGCTATGGCTTTCCCGTCGATACCCGAATGCTGTTCAAAACGGGAGTCTTCGGTAGCAATGAGCGCCTTTACCAGCCATGGCGACAGCTCCGAATAGTGCACATTCGAGCGGTTTTCGAGATAAAAGGATCCGAGTACTTTCTGGTCGGCAGAGATTACCTCCGAGGCAAGTTTGCTTTTGGGATTTTCGAGTTCCTCAAACGAGGGCATAAAGCCCAGCCAGCCCAGAGAAAGTGCAGTAAAAAACAAGGCAATAAACAACAGGGAAATAAAGTACCATTTCCAGAACCACTTTACCCATTGGTTTTCATTCAGGTTTTTCTTCATTTTTCAATCTTTTTCAATCTGAAATTTGCAATCAGTTGGTTTGCTTTTTAATCAGAATACCTACATCAGTAATGCCTTTCAGCTTATCCTTACGCATAGCCTGGTTAACGGCTATAATGTAATTGCCGGGTTTACGAAAATGTACTCCTTTGCGGAAAAGGAACCTGTTGTCCTTGTGTTTTCCCATGCCTTTTCCATACCATTTACCATCGGGCGCTGCCAGTATGCACTCGGCAGTATCGCGGGAGTATGTATTGCCCGGGTAATATGCCGTTATAAAAAGGTAAAGGTTTTGAAGGTCGTAATCGGTGGTATTGCGGATCTCGAAATAAAAATCGTAGGAAGCCAGCGTATCTTTTGAGTCGAATGAATAAAAGAGGGTATCGGTAGTTTTCCATTCCCCTTTTTCGAGGTGGGCCGTTTCGCTGTAAAACACGTCGTTGTTACATGATGCCAGTGTGATCAGAAGAACGATGACACCCGAAAACTGAAGGAAAGCGTGCCTGTAGATGTTTTTTTTTGAATTCATAAAAATGTACCTGTCAACGTGGTAGGGAATATTTATTTCTTTTTATCGAAACGGCGTAAATCCTCGCTGGCAACTACAAGCCCGATAGGAGGTTTTTTATCCTGTTTGATGGTGAAATCTTCAATTTTTTCAGGGATTTTACCTGCTTTATTCATAGCAATTACCTCTTTTACCCTGGCAACGGTTAAAGCAAACATTTCGTGTTCTTTCCCTTTATAACCAAACCACATGGTGCCGGCAAATACATCGATTTTCTGCAACAGCACATCGCCCTGCCGGGTTTTCAGTACCACATTTTCGTCGGGGAAACTCTTTAGCGCATCGCTATATGCTTCCACTTCGTAGTTGAGGCAGCATTTGAGCTTCGAACACTGCCCGGCCAGTTTCTGCGGGTTTGGCGAAAGTTGCTGAATACGCGCCGAAGCAGTTGAAACGGAATGGAATCCGCTGATCCATGTAGAGCAACAGAGTTCACGGCCACACGACCCAATGCCTCCCAGGCGGCTGGCTTCCTGGCGCATGCCAATCTGCCTCATTTCAATCCTGATCTTGAGTTCGTCCGCCAGTATCTTAATCAGTTCCCTGAAATCGACCCTGTCCTCGGCGGTATAGAAGAAGATGGCTTTGGTATCATCTCCCTGGTATTCCACATCGTTTACCTTCATTTTGAGGCCAAGCTTCAATGCGGCAACCCGGGTTTTGTAAAGGGCATCATGTTCGTGCGAAATAGCTACAAGCCATTTGTCAACATCAGCTTGTTTGGCTTTGCGGTACAGTTTGCGCAGATCTTCTTTTGCCGGGTTTACACCTTTACGCAGCATCTGCAGCCTGGCAGTTTCGCCGGTAAGGGTAACGATGCCTATATCGTGCCCGGGTGAAGCTTCAACTGCTACAATGTCGCCGGTATGAACCGCAAGCCCTGCCGGGACCTTGAAAAAGTCCTTGTGGTTGTTTTTAAACCTGACTTCCACACAGTCGAACCTGGCTGTATTGGCAGGTAGCGGAATTTTACTCAGCCAATCGTAAGTAGCCAGTTTAGCGCATTTCTGTTCAGCTCCGGCGCGGCCAATAATAGGGTTACTGTTTCCGCAACAACCCCTGGCGCCTACATTTTCTCTGTTTGATATATTGATGGGTATGTTTTCTTCCATGTTTGTTCATTAAAATCCTTCGCCCGTATCTGGTATCATTAACGAAGGTGTTGATATATTAGTATAACCCGCCGGCTTGTTTCATGATGAAGCGAAACCCGCCCGCAGGCCCGAAGTGACAAATTTACGCTTTTTTGGCTACTGGCGTTGCCGGAATTTTTAATATCCTGGCAATGAGGTGCGACAGGTCAGTAAGCACAAGCTGTGCATTGGCATTTCTCTCGATGTGAAAGATGGCCCTGTTAAATTCCTCATCAAATTTCTCTATGTTCTGCGGATGGATAAAGGGTGAGAAATTTTTTACAAAGGCAAGTTCTTCGCCGTCGAGTTTAACCAGGTGCTGGTTTCCTACATTGTACTGCAAACAAATGCGGAACATCTCGAGCCCGTAGGAGAGCATTTCTTTTTGTTTTTCGCGGCTTCCATCGCCAAGTAACGAAGGGATTACATCCAGCAGTTTATCGTAATCCTTCAGGTTGCCGGCAATAGTAAAACAACGGCGCATCCATTCGCGAAAAATATTAAAGCGTTCCTGCTCAGTAGCCAGGGATAAGTTACCTGAGCCTGTTTTGCCTGCCAGCATCAGCGCTGCAGTATAATTGCTATCGGCCAGACGGGCAATTTTTGAAGCATCGGCTGCTGTAACCTCGTACTGTTGCTCAAGTGCTTTTTGTATATCGGCATCTTTCAGCCTGGGTACTTTAATAAGTTGTGCCCTCGAAAGGATGGTAGCAATAATTTGTTCCTGGTTTTCGGATATCAGGATGAAAAGCGTTTTGGCAGGTGGTTCTTCCAGGTTTTTAAGCAACTTATTGGCCGAAACTGCGTTCATTTTTTCAACCATCCATATGATCATCACTTTATACTCGGCTTCATAAGCCTTGTAAGCCAGTGTGCGGTTAATCCCATCGGCATCTTCAGCATTTATAAATCCCTGTTTTTTCTCAATGCCAATCTTATCGTACCAATCGGGAAGCGAAACATAGTATTTATTTTCCGTGAGGAATTCGCGCCAGGGCACAATAAAATCCTTCGATAGTACTTTAGCCCCCGTAACTTCTTTTGTGCTGTTTATTGGGTAAAGGAAATGAAGATCGGGATGGATGAGTTTGCTGTATTTTTTGCACGATGGGCATTCGCCACAGGAATCCTCAGGTGTGCGGTTGCGGCAATTGATGTATTGGGCATAAGCCAGCGCAAGTGCCAGTTTGCCCGAGCCTTCCGAGCCCAGGAAAAGCTGTGCATGGCTAACCCTGTTTTCGAGGACTGTACGCCTGAGACGCTGCTTCAAAGGCTCCTGGCCGATTATATCACTGAATTTCATATTAACTGGTGGGAAAACTTCATGCCAAAGGTAAGGCTTTTTTACCAGTCGGATGAAGTGGTTTTGTGCATAAGCGTATGAACTTTCCCGCTGATTTGCATTTTTTGTTCAAATGTCAAACAGCTCTGCTGATTTCTGAATTTGACCATGATCAGCAGACAAAAAAAGTCCACACTGGATGAAGTGTGGACTCTGGATATCTGATGTAAGTTTTATTTCAAGCGGATAGATCAATCAAAAGGATCTTGCAGTATTTTGTGCAATCAACGGATTGATTGCAGGCATCAGAACCCGCCTCCTTTTACCTGCTGTTTCTGGGAGCCGATTTTTGCACCCAGGAATTCGCGGTTCATGCGGGCAATATTATCGATGGATATCTGCTTGGGGCATTCAGCTTCGCAGGCTCCGGTGTTGGTACAGTTACCAAAGCCGAGCTCGTCCATTTTTGCAACCATTGCCTGTACCCTTCGGCTGGCTTCGGCTTTACCTTGTGGCAACAGCGATAGATGCGAAACCTTGGCAGCTACAAACAACATGGCCGACGCATTTTTGCAGGCAGCCACGCATGCACCACAGCCAATACAAGCTGCTGCATCCATCGAAGCATCTGCATTTTCTTTGGAGATCGGAAGAGCACACGTCGAACTCCAGTCACTTAGGC
>CALCJE010000218.1 GCA_937965665.1 uncultured Bacteroidales bacterium | reverse complement strand
GCCATCGTTATCATTGCTCATGATCGGCAGGGGTGTAGTGATACGGTTTGCATAAAATATAGGCGAGTTTTGAATATACAGGTCGCGATTTACCCAGAGGTTGGCTCCTATGCGGCTTTGCCCGTGTTCGTACTGAAACTGGCGCACCACACCGCTTTCCCAGCGTATTCCGCCATAGGCCGAAGTCATGTTACTTACCGGCGCTCCGGCCATGGCTGCCTTAAACATACCGGTTTGGGTTACCAGGTAAGCTACCTGGTATCCGCCCCAACTTTGTCCCTGTATGCCCATCCTGTCGGCATCAATATAAGGCAGTTTTGTAAGGGCCATCGTTCCGCTTATAATATCATCGTAAGCTGAGCGCCCCGGCTCGCCAGTCCGGTAGTTGATATCGGGAACAAAAACAATGTACCCGTTGCTGTTGCAATAAGGAAAATTAACGATAGATCGTGATGGTGATGGAACATAATGGGTGTGGATCTGGTTTGAGTATTTCTCATAAAAATACACGATCACCGGGTATTTCTTCGAAGGATCGAAATTCTCGGGTTTGTACAACAACCCCCTGAGATCGCCGCCATCGAAGGATTTCCAGTAAACATGTTCAACCGTACCCCACAGGTACTGGCTTTGCTGCGGGTTGCTGACCGAAAGCTTTTTAATGGCTTTAAAATCGGCTGTGCCGGCATACAGTTCAGGACACTCAACATAACTTGCACGTTGCCAGAGGTAACGATCGGCATTTTTTGCTTTCAGTAAACTGCTGTATTCGTTATCGGAGATAATTAGCGTCTTTTGTTTTGCAGGTTCTGTTAGTATCAGCCTGGCAAAACCCTGCTTACAACTCTTGTCTTCAACCAGTTTTAAAAGCATTGGTTCTTTAGGGTCAATATCGAGCGCATCGGGATCGGTTTTTATGTACCTGAATGCAGTTTGCGAACTTCTGCCATTTGTAAGATTTATGGCTGATGTTTTGTTTTCGGGATGTATCTGCCAAATATCGTAACGATCGTAAATAAGTACCGAAGCATCTTCCTTTGTCCACCCGGCAATGCCATATGGATTAGGCACATCGGGCTGATCGTTTTCCTCATCGCTGAAGTTGACTTTTACTGCAGCCGTAATACAGAATTTCTTACCGGTTGCTATCTGCAGGGTGTTCCAGGTGCTGTCGGAATTTTGGTAAAATAAAAGGTATTTGCCTGATGGCGAAAGATCGGCCGATGCAGGATGTTTTTTGAGCAGCAGTTTACGGATACCGGTTTTCAGATCAACCAGGTACACATCGCGGTAGTTTGTTCCTTCCCACGAAGCAAGTATTTCGTATGGCTTGCCGGAATAGCCCAGGGCGAAGTCAGCATTGCCTTTGCGGTACGTTCGTACCTGCTCCAGCAGGGTATCGGCAAGTTGAATGATCTTTTTATCGGCAATTCTGTATTCCGCCAGGTAATTCTTTTTAAGGTCATCATCCAGGCTCTTCAGTTGCTGCGATTGTAGCCGCGCATCGTTCCACGACCAGATAT
Source organism: uncultured Bacteroidales bacterium (assembly GCA_937965665.1). GTDB lineage: Bacteria > Bacteroidota > Bacteroidia > Bacteroidales > UBA4417 > UBA4417. Next base: position 9,564 of record CALCJE010000218.1, on the reverse strand, counting down.
CCACTTTCACTTTTTCTTCTTCGAGCAGAGTGTCTTTTGATTCGGGCATTTTTTTAGGGGCCGTTCCGAAATAGAGTTTGCTTCCATCTTCTGCAAAATTCAGGTTTCCGTTTTCTGAAACTTCCCACCCGGCATATATCCCGGCTTTTGATGTATCTGCTATGAGTTGAGCATCCTGCATTTTTTCATCCCACAGGTAAAGCCCGTAGCGTTTTATTTTGGATGTATCCTGTGTAAACAGGAAGGCCACTTGTTTGCCATCGTTGGTACTTGTTACCTTTTTTGCAAAACCGGGTCGTTCAAATATTTTTTGAAGCTTCAGGCTGCGGGTATCAAATACTTTCACAGCCACTGAGTCGATGCTGTCTTTTTTGAGGGTGATAAAAGTGAGGATATTGCCGTTTTTGGCAAAAGCCGACTCGGTTACATTCTTAGATTCGAATTTTTTACCGGATATCGGATTTAACAGGGAGAGACTCGCTGTTTCAATGTCAGCAAATGCTCCTTTTTTCTTTTTCTTGTCTTTAGGTTTCTCTACGTTTTCTTTAGGTTTGGCCACAAGCGTGTCAGCATTTGGTTTTTGGAGTGAATCAGCCGCCGCTTTTTTTTCTTTTTCCTTTGGTTTAGGCTTTTCGTACAGCCAGGCAACCCAGGCGCCACCTTCTTTGGGCAGCTGAAATGATTTTAGTCCACCAAAACGCATCACCGAATCCTTCGCAAGCAACCAGATGCCCAGCGAATCTTTAGGCATCTCATCCTTTTTCTTTTTTGCTAATTTCAGCTTCCGAAGCGTGTCAGCCGGCTGTACGATCCTGAACGCCAACAGGTCACTGCCAGACGAAAATATAGCAGCCTGCGCGCGGTAAACCGAATCATGCCTGCTCAGGTCAGGAGTTGCCAGGTGTAACCAGCCATCACCTTTCTGTGGATTCATTTCGTAACTGCAATATTGCCCGTTATCCGAAAACAGGGGTTTTTCGAGCTTTTTCCAGTTATCGTAAACATCGTGCGTAAGTGGCTTTTTGAGGGTTGCCTGTGCAAACGTGGTTACACAAGCAAGGAGTGCCAGGCATAATAAAAGCGTGATTCTTTTTAACATAAAGGTGAATTTTCGGAATTATAGCCGAAAGGTAAAATTTTTCTGAAATAGCCTGAGTGTTAATCTGTAAAATCCGCATTTCAATCGTTGAATTCAAATGGATTTGTGAACAACACCCTTTTAAATATGAGTGTAAGATCTTTTCCTGACTTCTGATAGGTTCCTTTTCAAAAGCCTGTCATCACGAGGCCAGTTAACATGGGTTATTCCAAAAAAAATTTACATTGACTATAAAAAATTGAGGGGTGAAAAAGAAATATTAGTTATTTTTGCAGATAATCATCAATAAAGCAGTAGCAGGTGAATAAAATCAGTTTGTTTTTAAACAATACCTGTAATTTGTTGTTAAATGATTAAAATACGCATAATGACATTCACCAACAGCAAAAGTCTCTTTTTACTTCGCAAGCATATGTGCTGCTGTATGCATCTGCATTTGCGGAATGGTGAAGCTATGTTTTTTTAAGAAGTCAAACTAAAATCTATATGCCAAAGCCCTTCCGCAAACAGCGAAGGGCTTTTTGCATTTAATCCATTACCCTGAAATCATTTAAAACTTAATTCTTAACATTATGGCTGAAGCAAAACTAAGATTCGAAACACTGCAGGTACATGCAGGACAGGAAGTAGACAGTAACACCCTTTCACGTGCTGTACCCATTTATCAGACCAGTTCGTACGTGTTCAAAAATGCTGAACATGGTGCAAATCTTTTTGCACTCAAGGAGTTCGGGAATATTTATACCCGCATCATGAACCCTACCACCGATGTGTTCGAAAAACGCATTGCAGCGCTCGAAGGCGGTGTTACTGGTTTAGCAACCTCTTCGGGCCAGGCTGCACAGTTTATTGCGCTTAACAATATACTGGAAGCCGGCGACAATTTTGTTTCAACATCATTTTTGTATGGTGGCACTTATAACCAGTTTAAAGTAGCATTTAAACGACTTGGCATCGAAGCCCGTTTCGCAAAAAGTGATGCGGTTGAGGACTTCGAAATCCTGATTGATGACAAAACCAAGGCGGTGTATCTCGAAACCATTGGTAATCCAAGGTTCAATATTCCCGATTTTGAAGCCATTGCCGCCCTGGCCCGCAAATACGAACTGCCGCTGATTGTTGACAATACTTTTGGCGCAGGTGGTTACCTGTTCCGCCCGCTGGATCACGGGGCCAATGTGGTGGTGGCCTCGGCTACCAAATGGATTGGGGGCCACGGTACTTCAATAGGAGGTATTATTGTGGATGGCGGCAATTTTAACTGGGGCAACGGGAAATATCCGGCCTTTTCGGAACCCAGCGAAGGCTACCATGGCCTGGTTTTCTGGGATGTATTCGGAACTAACGGCCCTTTCGGGAATATTGCTTTTAATATCCGCGCCAGGGTTGAGGGCTTGCGCGACTTTGGCCCGGCCCTTTCACCACAAAATGCCTTCCTGCTTTTACAGGGTGTCGAAACCCTGTCGTACCGTGTACAGCGCCATGTGGATAATGCACTTGAGGTGGCTACCTGGCTCGAAAACCACCCGCAGGTTGAAAAAGTAAATTACCCCGGGCTTGCTTCTTCGCCGTATCATAACCTGGCTAAAAAATACCTGCGCAACGGTTTTGGCGGAGTTTTGAGTTTCGAAGTGAAAGGTGGTAAGGAAGCAGCAACCAAATTTATTGATTCACTCAAGCTGATAAGTCATCTTGCCAATGTGGGCGATGCCAAAACTCTTATTATTCAGCCATCGGCTACCACACACCAGCAGCTGAGCGACGAGGAGCAACTGGCATCGGGGGTTACCCCTAACATGCTCAGGCTTTCGGTGGGTATTGAACATATTGAGGATATTAAGGCTGATCTGCAACAGGCTTTCGATGCTGTTAAAGCATAATCAGCGGCGAAATCAGCACTTTTTTATTCACACAAGGCAGAAAAATTCATCCGTGTTTTCCAGGGATCGTATTTTTCTGCCTGTTGTTTCATACCGGTTTCTGAAACTTCATAACCCGTAAGGTTATATTGAGCGCTATTTACATGCCCGCTAATCAGAAGAATTCCTGTAAATTTGCCGTCAGGGTCAGATACCGGTAAATACGATTTGGAAAAGTTTCGGTGTGAACTGGTAATGATTTCATGCCCAGGGTTAAAGTTTGATTTTTCAGGCGATTACAGACCGGATTTTCAGAATATGAGGTTTTATGAGTGAGTTGAAAATTTTTAAAAGCGGGGAGAACTTAACCCTCGAAAGCGGTGTTCTGTTAAATGATATCGAAATCGGATATCATACTTTTGGCACCCTCAACGCTTCCCGCGATAATGTGCTGTGGATTTGTCACGCTTTTACAGCCAATTCCGATGCTGCCGACTGGTGGAAGGGAATGGTTGGTGAAGGTTGCATTTTTGATCCGACCAGGTATTTTATTGTTTGTGCCAACATTCTCGGGTCATGTTATGGATCAACCGGTCCGCTGTCTGTAAATCCCGCTACCGGCAGGCCATATTATCTTACTTTTCCTGATATTACAGTCCGCGACCTGGTTGCTGCACACGAACTCCTGCGTGCGCACCTGGGCATAGCACAAATACATACCGTAGTTGGCGGATCAATAGGTGCGCAGCAGGCCATTGAGTGGACCATCATTAAACCACATCTTTTCAGGCATCTGATCATCATCGCAGCCGGTGCATTTTATACACCATGGGCCATCGCCTTGAATGAATCGCAGCGGCTTGCCCTGTTGGCTGATAGTAGTTTTTATGACGAAACACCCGAAGCGGGGCAGAAAGGTCTTATCGCAGCCCGTTCGATAGCTTTGCTTAGTTATAGGAATTACATGGCCTATAACAAAACCCAGGCCGAGGACAGCAACGAAAAAACCGGGGATTTTAAAGCGAGTTCATACCAGCGGTACCAGGGGCAAAAACTCGTTAAAAGATTCCATGCCCATTCGTATTTTTCAATTCTGAAAACACTGGATACCCATAATGTAGGCAGAGGGAGAGCAAGCATTGAAGATGCTCTATCGCAGATACACGCCAAAACCCTGGTGATCGGCATTTCGTCCGACTTGCTTTTTCCACTTCAGGAACAGATTTTCCTGGCCGAAAATATAAAAGGAGCCATTTTTAAAACGATTGACTCTATATTTGGCCACGATGGGTTCCTGGTGGAGGTGGAGAAACAAAGCCGGATTATCAGTAATTTTTTTACACAGGTTATTCCCTGAAAAATTAATGGAAGAGACACAGCAACTCTCTGGAAAAATTTCAAACTCCCTTTTCATGGATCTTTCTCCTTCCCTGCTTAACTGGTACGACAAAAATAAACGATCGCTTCCCTGGCGCGAAACCCGCGATCCATATTGCATCTGGCTTTCGGAAGTAATTTTACAGCAAACCCGCGTTAACCAGGGTTTGGATTACTACCATCGTTTTCTGAATGCGTTTCCTGATGTACAAAGCCTTGCAGCAGCTTCTGAACAGGAAGTGCTGAAACAATGGCAGGGACTTGGCTATTATTCGAGGGCACGAAACATGCACCACGCGGCCAAAGAAATAGCGGGAAAGTATAAAGGCATTTTCCCATCAACGGCTGCTGAATTAAAAAAACTGAAAGGAATCGGCGATTACACTGCGGCAGCAGTGGCGTCTATCTGTTTCGACGAACCCGTGGCCGTGCTCGATGGCAATGTGGCCCGGGTGATTTCGAGGATGCATGCGCTTGATATACCGGTCGATTCAACCGAGGGCCGCGCCTTTATTGTTGAGGAGGCATCTTGTATGCTCAAAAATCAGCATCCCGGCACTTTTAACCAGGCGCTGATGGAACTCGGGGCGCTGGTATGCACTCCTAAAAACCCCGACTGCTCTGCCTGCCCGTTATCCGTTGCATGCCTTGCCCTGAAACGAAATGAAACGGAACGCTTCCCGCTTAAACTTCCCAAAAAATTACCCACGCTGCGTTACCTGAATTACCTGGTTGCCAGTTTTGATGACAGGGAAGAAGTGTTTTTCCTGGTTAAAAAGCGAACTGCGAATGACATCTGGAAAGGTCTTTTCGATTTTCAATGTATTGAAACCGCTCAGGCTGCCACGGTGGAGGATGTACTGGGAATGGCCGAAAAACAAGGATTTTTCTCGGGGCTGCCTTATATTGTAAAACAGGTGTCGGGCGACCATATTCACCAGCTTACCCACAGGCGGCTGATTGCCCGTTTTATACGTATTCAGCTGCAGGGTGTTCCTGGCACTTTACACAATGCCACGGCTGTAAGCAAACATCAGCTTGCCGGATTACCGGTGCCCCGGCTCATCGACAGGTACCTTGCAAACCTGGATTGACAGCAAGGCAACATGCCTCAAAAAATTATCAACACTACACACATAGCGATTAAATTAAAGTACATTTGTGGAAATAATAATTCTGCAATCCGATAATTATGGCACGAGGTGTAAACAAAGTAGTTCTGATAGGGAACCTGGGAAAAGATCCGGAAGTTCAAACATTTGATACGTATAAAAAAGCCGCTTTTTCGCTGGCTACAACAGAGTATTCGCGCGACAGGGAAGGCAACGAAGTTCAGCATACCGAATGGCATAACATTGTAATGTGGCGCGGACTGGCCGAAATTGCCGAACAGTTTCTGCACAAAGGCAGCCAGGTGTACATTGAGGGGAAAATCCGTACCCGTTCGTACGACACAAAAGATGGACAGAAAAAGTTTATTACCGAAATTCAGGCTGATAACCTGGTATTGTTAGGCGGTCGAAAAGAAGGTAGCAGCGAAGGTTTCAGTCAGCCTCAGCCTTATAACCAGAATGGCCATCCGGCACAGCCTGTTACCCCGCCAATTTCTGAACCGCCACTGCAGCAAAATGATCACGACGATCTTCCTTTTTAAACAGGAATAAGTAAATATTGCGGGCGGACGTTGTTCGCCCGCTTGTTTTTAAGCTTTTAGTATCTTTGCATCTTAAAATCAATTATTTCGTACCGTGGCCGACCCACTCCCTGATGCTGTAAATGCATTGATTATTTTAAATTTTGCCTCTGTTGACCTGGTTTCTTCAGCTGGCCTGATTGCCGGATTGGCAGTTACCATACTTTTACTCCTGTGTTCGGCGGCAGCCTCCGCTTCCGAAACTGCATTTTTCTCCTTGTCGCCATCGCAGCTGAGCGAGATCCGATCATCAAAAGCCACCATCGACAAACGGATTGTTTACCTCCTCGGAAACAGCAGGCTGTTGCTGGCTACCATACTGATAACCAATAACCTGGTGAATGTGGGCATCGTTATACTTTCCACGTTCCTGGTTAACCATTATCTCGATTTTTCGGCCAACCCGTTGATGGGTTTCCTGTTCCAGGTTGTGATTATTACCGCATTGCTCCTGCTGCTGGGCGAAATTATGCCAAAGGTTATTGCAACCCGTAAACCGGTTAACATTGCTTCGATGCTTGCTACCCCACTCATTATCGTTCAAAAAATATTGTACCCATTCAGCATGCTGCTGGTTAACTCAACCCGGTTTATCGATAAGCGGCAGTCGCAGAATCACCATATCACACTCGACGATATTTCAAATGCCATCGACATTACCAACGACGGGCAGGTTGACGAAGAGGATCGCAAAATCATGAAAAGTATTACCCGTTTTGGTGAGATTAATGCCCGCGAAATTATGAGTCCAAGGGTTGATCTTACGGTTATTGATAACGCGCTTTCGTTTAGCCAGATAAAGAAAATAATTATGGATTCGGGCTATTCACGCATTCCGGTGTATAACGAAACGCCCGATACCATTACAGGCATTTTGTACATTAAAGATTTGCTGCCGTACCTGTCGGAAGACGACTCTTTCGCCTGGGAAAAACTGGTAAGGCCCCCGTTTTTTATTCCCGAAAACAAACCCATCAACGACCTGCTGCAGGAGTTCCAGGAAAAAAAGATACACATGGCTGTGGTGGTCGATGAATACGGTGGAACCTCCGGCATCATCACGCTCGAAGATATTATTGAAGAAATTGTGGGTGAGATCAATGATGAATTCGATATTGAAGCCGACAACCGTTTTTATTCAAGGGTGGACAGCCACAACTACATTTTTGAGGGCAAGACCTCGATAAATGATATGTGCCGGGTGCTGGGGCTCGACGACAGGATTTTCGACGAGGCCAAAGGGGAAAGCGAATCGCTGGCAGGGCTTATTCTTGAACTGGCTGGCAAAATGCCCTCGACCGGCGAAACTTTTAAACTGGGTGATTTTGTATTTCGTATTGAAGCCGCCGATAAACGCCGGATAAAAAAGATTAAAATCACAACCCCGCTGGTTGATGGTGATCCGTACTGATATTTGGAAATACCGGGTGCCGGCGACATACATTCCATAATTTGAATGCGAAGCCCGGCTGCAATAAACAAAAATCCGGGCCGTTCTATCTGATACAATTCATTTACGATACTTTTTACCCCAAAATCAATTTTCATGTCACCTGTAAAATCACCGGGCACATTATTGTTAATCGCTTTCATAACCCTGTCGGGGATGGTTTTAACCACTTCGTGTGGCAACAACGATTATACCCCCAAACCACGCGGGTATTTCCGCATCGCGCTGCCCGAGAGAAAATACCAGTCGCTCGATTCGGTTTATCCGTATAAATTTGAATATCCGGCCTATGCCCACATAACCAACGACCCGCTTTCGCCCCAGGAGAAAAACTGGATCAATATCGAAATGCCTGTTTTCCACGGGCGTATCCACATCAGTTATAAACCGCTGACCAACAAAAATATGTTGGTTCAGTTTACCGAAGATACCCGCACACTGGCACTCAAGCATATGTCGAAATCGAGTGGCATACGCAATATCGCTATTTCCGACCCTGCCCGCAAAATGTATGGGCTGGTGTACCAGATCAAAGGCATGGGAGCAGCATCGCCATACCAGTTTTACCTTACCGACAGCACCAGCCACTTTATGCGCGGATCACTTTATTTTGATGCTGTGCCCAACAACGATTCGCTGGCGCCGGTTATCGAATTTGTTGAAAAAGATATTCAACACCTTTTCGAAACCATTCGCTGGAAATAGCCATCCTTTTTCAATCACTTTTATGATTCAAGGGCATTTATATAAAGTGCCATGGTTTTACCTGAAACCTGCAATTGGGTTACAGTTAACAGCTGTCTGAACCTGGTACACCGACCTTTCTCCTGCTACCTGCTTGAAGATAACAAGATAAACCGTACTTTTGCACCTCTTAACCAAGATGTACTACCGTGGGGCAACGTACCAATGATGTATTTTCCGAAAAGCTGGTAAACCGGGCGGCCAAGGAGCTCAAACTCGGCCAGCATGCGCGTGTTATCTGGTTTACCGGCTTGCCCTGTTCGGGAAAAACAACCCTGGCGCTTGAACTGGAAAAGGAACTTTTTCAGAGGGGATTTATTTGCCAGGTGCTTGATGGGGATAATGTACGCAACGGCATAAATGCAAATCTGGGTTTCAGTAATATCGACAGGCTCGAGAATATCCGCAGGATTGCTGAAGTCTCAAGGCTGTTTGTTTCGGCAGGAGTTATCACAATCAATGCTTTTGTGAGTCCTACCAACGAAATCCGCAACCTGGCCAGGGAAATTATTGGCAGCGATGATTTTATTGAGATTTTTCTCAACCCCAGCCTGGCAGCCTGCGAACAACGTGATGTAAAAGGAATGTATAAACAAGCCCGTGCCGGGCATATCAACGATTTTACAGGTGTAAATGCACCTTTCGAAATGCCGGCGCATCCCTTTCTCGAAATACACACTGATACCGAAGACGTAGAGACTTCGGTTCAAACAATACTTGATAACATTTTACCTGTTTTGTTGTTAGAAAACAGGAATGTATAAACTGATGATTTTTCAACACCAATATACCAACGCATGAGCAGTTACAATCTTTCACACCTTGATGAACTCGAAAGCGAATCCATATTTGTGATCCGCGAAGTTGCCGCACAGTTCGAACGTCCGGCCATTCTTTTTTCGGGGGGCAAGGACAGTATTGTTATGACCTACCTGGCCCGGAAAGCTTTCTGGCCCGCCAAAATACCATTTCCCCTGCTGCATGTTGATACCGGGCATAATTTCCAGGAAACCATCGACTACCGCGACCAACTGGTAAAAGAACTGGGCGTACAGCTTGTAGTGGGCTCGGTGCAGGAATCCATTGACACAGGCCGGGTTGTTGAAGAAAAAGGATACAGCGCCAGCCGTAACCTGCTGCAAACCGTTACCCTGCTCGATACCATCGAAAAATATAAGTTCGACGCCTGCATGGGTGGAGGTAGGCGTGATGAGGAAAAAGCCCGCGCCAAGGAGCGTTTCTTTTCGCACCGCGATGAATTCGGGCAGTGGGACCCCAAAAACCAGCGCCCTGAGCTCTGGAACCTTTTTAACGGCCGCAAACATATAGGCGAACATTTCAG
>CALCJE010000217.1 GCA_937965665.1 uncultured Bacteroidales bacterium | reverse complement strand
CAAATATTTGATTTACAGGTCCGAGGATTTATCAGGAAGCTCATTCAATCTGATTGATTCGCTTTCATCAATCAACGATACCATTTATTCCGACAATGGAATAAATACAGCCGAACATGGCGTTTCCTACCGTGTTGACCTTTATAATGACACTCCGGGGCTGCGTTTCCTGGTTGGTCCATCGCAAAAAGCTTCTTCGCCATTTCTCACGCTGGTTCCCGGCGACAGGAAGATGCGTATCAACATTAATACTGTGGTTCCCTGGACGAACGAACAATACCAGATTTTCAGGCAAAACGAAACTACACTTGAATTTGAGTCCATCGGTAAAACATTTACGCCGACGTATACCGACAGTGATATTGAAAACGGGAAATCATACTGCTACCAGGTGAAAGCTGTGGGGACATACGGAACTTCAGGCATAACCGATCCGCTTATCAACTTCTCGCAGGAAGCCTGTGCCTCCCCGATTGATAACGAAAAGCCCTGTACGCCTGTTCTTTCAATCGAAACTAAATGCGAACTTTCACAAAATATACTTTCCTGGAAAGATCCATTAAACAGTTGCGAACAAGACGTTGTGAAATATGTAATTTTTTACCGGCCACCACAAAATACGAATTGGATACGGTTAGATTCTGTAGCAGCTTCGCCATATACGCACACCAATTCAGGAAGTATTGCAGGTTGTTATTCAGTAATGGCTGTTGATGCTGCCGGGAACCAAAGTTCGCCAAGCGACACGGTTTGTATCGAAAGCAATGTTTGCGGCATATACAGCATACCCAACGTATTTACCCCAAATAACGATGAAAAGAATGACATCCTGATCCCCTTCCCATATTCATCAGTCGAAAAAATAGATTTACAGATATTTAATCGCTGGGGTAACCTGGTCTTCTCCACGCAGGATCCCAACATCAGGTGGGACGGCAAAATAAAAGGCACCAATGAAGATGCCAGCGACGGCGTATATTATTACATATGTGATGTTTACGAACTTACCTTAAACGGCACCAATAAGCGCACTATAAAAGGCAGCATTACCATTATCAGGTAAATGCAGCTGGCAAATAATAACATGCTTGTATCCATAGCCCGATAACTGTATAATTTACAGTTTGTGTAATTCCTCCAGGAGCATGCAATTCATTAAATTTATTAAAAAAATACCTGGCTGGCGAAGGTGCAGCTGAAACATGTTTTGTGAAACCGGCTGTAAAAGATAAGCAGTACCTTTGCAACGGAATTGTGAAAACCTCATCATGGGAAAAACGCATATAGAAATAATCCACCAATCGCATAAACGGAGTAAGGAATTTGGCCTTAACAAAGGAAACGCACCGGCAAAACGATTTCTGACCGAAGCACAGGTAAAGAGGCTTTTGAAAGAAAATGCTGAACTGCTCGAAATCACCTCCCCGATCATTGAATCGTTGTACGACTTCCTGAAAGGTTCGGGCTTCATTATTATACTTACCGACAAAACAGGGCGCATTCTTGAGCTGGAAGGTGATATAGAAACACTTGACGAGACTTCGAAACAAAATCTTGTGCCCGGGGCGCTGATGGATGAAAAAAGTGTTGGTACCAATGCCGTCGGGACTGCCCTTTCGGAAGACAGCCCTATACAGGTTACCGCAAGCGAGCATTTTATGAGTATCTTTCAGCATGTCACCTGTTCAGCATGCCCTATTCACGATTCGAACGGGCAAATTATAGGCATGCTTAACCTTACCGGCAAGAGTGAACTGGCTCACCCGCATACCCTGGGACTGGTAGTTGCAACAGTTTCGGCCATCGAATACAGAATCAACAATGTAAATATCCAGAAGCAATTGCACAATAGCAATCAGTTTGCCTTCTCGATGATGAATAACCTATCCAATGGCCTCTTTGCCATGGATCTGAACGATCGCATTCTTTGGGTAAACGACACTGCCTGCCGTACCATCAATACAAGGCGGCTGGATTTAATCGACAAATCTATCGAGAGTATTTTCCCCGATTGGCCTGCCGTTAAAGAAACCATTTTGCGCAACGAACCCTATGCTGACGAGGATAACCATTTCAGTTTACCCAAAGTAAAAAGCAGGTTCCTGTTTAATGCTTACCTGATAAAAACCAAGGAAAACCAGATACTCGGGTATATTCTCTCGTTCAGAGAACTGAGTGGCATATTGAAAATGATCAGCAAGCTGGGCGAGCATAGCACACGGTATACCTTTTCCGATTTTATCGGCGAAAGCCGGCAGACCAGGGAGCTGATAAAATATTGCAAAACCATTGCAAAAAATCCATCCACTGTGCTTATCAGCGGCGAATCAGGAACCGGCAAGGAGATTATTGCACAGGCAATACACAGCTCAAGCCCAAGGCAGAAACAGGCATTTGTTGCGATAAACTGTGGTGCTATCTCCGAGTCGCTTATCGAAAGCGAATTATTCGGTTATTCGGAAGGCGCATTTACCGGCGCAAAAAAAGGAGGCAAAACCGGCAAATTTGAGTTGGCCAATAATGGCACCCTTTTTCTCGACGAAATTGGCGAAATGCCGCTTGAAATGCAGGTAAAACTACTACGTACCATACAGGAAAAAGCAGTGATCAGGGTAGGAAGCAATAAACCCATCCCTGTAAATGTAAGAATACTGGCCGCTACCAATAAAAACCTGGAAGAAGAAGTAAAAGCAGGGCGGTTCAGGCTCGATCTGTTTTACAGGCTTAATGTGTTTGAAGTTCAGATACCCCCTTTGCGCGACCGCCGCGACGACATCCTGCCCCTGGTAAATCATTTCCTGAAGAAAATATCTTCGCGTTTTGACATCCCGATCCCGGAATTAAAACCGGAACTCCTCGATGCCCTGCTGCAATATAACTGGCCCGGAAATATACGTGAACTCGAAAACCTGATGGAACGGGCCGTAATACTCAGGGGCAAACTCGACAGGAACCAGATATCGCATGCTTCGGATGCATTTACCATAGCGAAATCATTTAACCTTGAATCCGGAACCGAAAAAAACCAGATATTCAGCCTCGAGGAAAATGAGAAAAACAATATCCTGAAAACCATCAGGCATTTTGAAAATAATATTTCGAAATCGGCCGAAGCGCTTGGTATAAGCCGTAACACCCTGTACCAGAAAATGAAAAAGTACGACCTCCTCCATGTTTCTACTTTCGGTGGCTGAGCAACTGTCCTGAAACTGAACACTGTCCTGTTTCTTAACAGCTGGCATAAGCTAAAAGTGTCCTGAGTCAGGACACTTTTT
>CALCJE010000216.1 GCA_937965665.1 uncultured Bacteroidales bacterium | reverse complement strand
CAGGAAATAAAAGGGTGATAATTCCACCAACTAAAAAGCTAATCACACAACTGAACGACAAATGAAAATAAAACCTTTTTACATTATTATTCTTTTGTTGGAAATCAGTTTGTCCACCTGGGCTCAGTCGAGGCAAACTGATAGTCTGAATTCGCTGCTTAGCGTGGCAAAAGCAGATACTTCGAAAGTAAATATTTTACTAGCTCTGTCGAAAAGCCTGGTAAAAAGTGATTCGGAAAAAGCGCTGTTATTTGCCAACCAGGCGAAAACGCTCTCAGAAGAACTTGATTTTAAAAAGGGAACAGCTTATGCCCTGAAGAGTATCGGGATGAGTTATTATTTCCAGGGAAACTATATCGAAACAGTTCTGTACTGGCAACAATCGCTGAATACCTTTCGGGCGATGGGCGATAAACTCGGTATTGCCAATATCCTCAATAACCTGGGAGCCGTGAACTTCAATGAAGGCAATGCTGAAAAAGCAATTGAATATTATCTTGAGTCGCTGAAGGTCTCGGAAGAAATCGGCGACAAACTGCGGATTGCCACTGCATTGGTAAATATAGGCGCAGTTTATTTTCAGCGTACAGCCACGCACAACAGGGCCCTTGAATATTATCTGAAGGCGCTGCCGCTGAGCGAGGAACTCGGCGACCAGGAAGCCATCGGTACCACTTCCGTTAATATTGGCGAAATATACCTGGCCAGGCATGATGATAATGCTGCACTCAAATATTTTGAGAAAGCCTATGCTGCCTACAAAAGGTCAAAAAACGGTAATGTGCCCTACGCCTTGATTAACATCGGGAAAGTTTACTCTCACCGTAAAAATTATCCGCTTGCCATAAAATACCTGCAGGAAGCCCATGATCTTGCTTACAGGCTGAACGCAAAACTCGAACTTTCGCAATCCCTTATCGGGCTTGCCGATACCTATCAACGGCAAGGTAATTTTAAATCAGCCATTACCACATACCTGAATGCCAAAGATATAGCAAAAGAAATTGGAGCCAGTTACGAGTTAAAGGCTTCATACGAGGGACTTGCAACATTATATCCTAAAGTATCGGACTATAAAAATGCATATAAGTTTCAAACGCTTTTCAGCAGTATAAAGGATACACTCTATAATGCAGAAATGGACAAAAAACTTCAGTCCATGACCCTGAGTTTCGACCTCGATAAAAAGAAAGGAGAAGTTGAATTGCTTACCAAGGATAAAGCGCTGCAGGAACTGGACCTTAAGAGGCAAAAAACCATACGTAATGCGATGAGCGTTACCGGGGTACTGATACTTATTATGGCACTCGGCCTGTTGAACCGATACCGCTATGTTAGAAGAACCAATAAAATTATCGAAGATGAAAAACAACGCTCCGAAAGATTGTTACTTAACATCTTACCCTATGAAACTGCCGAGGAGTTGAAGCAAAAAGGCACAGCTACACCCAGGCATTACGAAATGGTATCAGTATTATTTACTGATTTTAAAGGCTTTACAAACATCGCCGAAAAACTGCCACCTGAACAACTGATCTCGGAACTCGATCATTGTTTCCTTGAATTTGATAATATAATTGACAAACACAACCTCGAAAAAATTAAAACTATCGGCGATTCGTACATGTGTGCCGGTGGAATACCGGTAGCTAACACAACTAACCCGGTTGATGTGGTAAGAGCCGGGCTCGAAATACAAGAGTATATGAACAGGCTGAAGCAGGAACGTATTTCAAAAGGACTCGATTACTGGGAACTCAGGGTTGGGATACATACAGGCAAGGTGATAGCCGGAGTTATAGGTAAAAATAAATTTGCGTATGATATCTGGGGCGATGCCGTTAACGTTGCCAGCCGCATGGAATCAAGCGGCGAACCAGGAATGGTTAATATTTCAGGTGATACTTATGCGTATGTAAAAGATCATTTCAGTTTTGTATACCGCGGGAAAGTTAAAGCAAAAAACAAAGGCGATATCGACATGTATTTCGTGACCCCTGTAAACCTTGAACACGCCGAAAAAGAAACCAGTTTATCAGTAACTGCCTGAGCATCGGGAAAATTCGTTGAAAAATTATTTGGATTTAAAAATCACCAGCTGGATTAAACTATTTTTTTCTTTTAGGAAACATATATTGAACTGAATCCTGGGCCGGAACCAGGTTTTTATACAGGAGGTAATTCAGTTTTTCTTTCTGAATTGCATCATTTACCTGCTTGTCAATCAATAATTCAAAGTATTTATCCCGGTAATCATCAGCCGGCCGGGGATCATGCTTTACACCCGGATTCTTTATCAGCCATACAGCACACATCAGGAGTGTAGCCAGCAATGCCGCCGAAGCCAGCACGATGGGGAGAAAATCATGTTCTTTTCGCGGTTTAAGAGGACCGGATTCATGCTCTATGGCTGTTGGTATATCATATAATTCAATATCAGCTGAATTTACAGTTACACTCACCGGAAGATGTCTTTCGAGCAATTCTTCAAAATAATCACCAATGGTATCTTTTATCAGGAAATCGAGTGCCTGCCGGGTAGATCCGTAGTTTACATACCGGGTAATAACCAGCAATTTGAAGTGTATGGAAAAAGCGCCCTGTTCATGGTAATCGAGGAAATAAACCCGGGTGCTTTCGCGGATCACTATGCTTCTTTCCACGTTAGTCTTCAGAAATTCCCGGATCGGATCAGGTGAAATGCCGCTTTTTTTGCGCGAATCTTCAAAACGGGTAAGCTCAGAACGTAATATATCAAGCACATCGCTAAAACCTTTCTCCTTATCCTTCACCTGGATAGAATACTCAATTTCGCGGATGGTTAAATCGTCGTTATGATTTCGCCTGACCATATTTTAATTGTGAAAATTTACTGAACTGCCTGAAAACAAATCAGCTTCCACCTGACTTACTTTTATCGTATTTAGTTACATACTGAATTCTTCATGATCGCCCTGGAAACGAAAACCAAGTCTTTTGCCAGTAGTCATTTTCATATTATCCAGGGTATTCTGAATATCGGCAACTGTAATCATTTTCAAGGCATCGTAAGGAGGAGTAAGCAAATCGAAATTACAGGTATACCTGATGGCCGATTCCAGAATCATCCTCACCGATTCGCGGGTGATGACTGAAGACTGAAAATTATTATATAACTGCCCGACTTCGCGTTTGCCTTCAACAAAGTAGTGATTTTCCTTATTTACGAATATGCGGCCAATCATGTAACCCAGGTCATTCATCCGGTTGTATTTAAACGAATCGGCCAGGAAATTAAAAATCATGATTATACCACAATACGAGCGACTTGTATCAGCGTGTATATAACTGGTTTTCATCACTTCGTGGTCGCGCGAAAACTCGAACACATTGGTATGCATGGTAAAAATCAGTATATCGCCCCCAAACCTGAGCTCGGCTTCGAACTCTCCTTTATCATGGTATTCGAAAGGTATGTGTAACGAATCAGCTTTAAATTTCTGCCTGTATTCTTCGGCCATTTCGGCCAATACGGATTTAAAAAGCCTGAAGGATTCGAGTGTGGTACGGTATACCTCCTGTTTAAATGCTGCCTTTTTCCTCAATCCCGGGAAAAGCTCATCATTAGGTAAAATATCCATCATAGTGATAGCAAATGTTGGGGATATAAATGTACGGTAATAATTAACAAGTGTACAACTTATTTGCGGTATTTGTTCACAACTGCCTGTGCACAACTCACTCCGTCCATTGCCGATGAAACAATTCCGCCTGCATAACCGGCACCCTCACCACAGGGGTACAATCCCGCTAACCCAATATGCTCCAGCGTTTCGCTATTACGTGGTATCCGCACCGGCGACGATGTCCGCGATTCGGTCCCTAAAATAATTGCTTCGGAGGTATGATAACCTTTCATCATTTTACCAAACTCAACAAATGCATCCTGCAACCGTGATGATACAAACGAAGGCAATATTTCGTGCAAAGGAGCCGAAACTATTCCCGGATGGTACGAACATTCAGGCAACGAACCTGAAACAACCCCAGTGGTAAAATCGGTAATCCGTTGTGCCGGTGCAGCCTGGCTCATACCGGCTGATCGCCAGCAGGCATCCTCTACCCTTCGTTGAAACTCCAAACCTGCAAATGGACCGAATTCCGACAGATGCGCGATATCCCCGGGATCGATCTGAACTACAATACCAGAATTGGCAAACGGTGAATTCCTCCGGCTGTTCGACATACCGTTAACCACCACCTGCCCTGCTTCGGTAGCCGCAGGCACAATTATGCCACCGGGGCACATGCAGAACGAAAACACACCCCTCCCATCCACCTGCTTTACCAGGCTGTAGGATGCTGCCGAAAGGTAAGGGTCGCCTGCCGACTGGTGGTATTGTATACTGTTGATCAGCGACTGCGGATGTTCGGCTCGAACACCCAGGGCAAAACTCTTTGCCTCTAAGGCTAATCCTTTGGCATGCAGTAATTCATAAATATCTCTGGCCGAATGACCGGTGGCCAGGATAATGGCCTGAGCTTCATAACGATTGCCGTTTTTATCCTCAACGCCTTTCACCTTGCCATTCTGAATAATGATATCCGAAACCCTACGGTTAAAATAAATCTCGCCACCGGCCTCACGTATGGTTTGGCGCATGGAGGAAATAATGTTGGGTAGTTTATCCGTTCCAATATGGGGATGACTGTCGATAAGTATGTCTTCGGAAGCGCCATGCGACACCAGCACCGAAAGAATTTCCTTCACATTTCCGCGTTTGGTTGAGCGGGTATACAGCTTTCCATCGCTAAAAGTTCCTGCTCCGCCTTCACCAAAACAATAATTCGAATCAGGATTTACAATATGTTCGCGGCTGATCTGCGCAATATCGAATTTTCGGGCCTTCACATCTTTGCCTCGCTCAATCACAATAGGTTTCATCCCGTTTTCGATCAGGGTAAGTGCTGCAAAAAGCCCTGCCGGCCCCGCCCCTACCACAATAACCGGTGCTCTGCGACTCACATCAGGATATGTTTTTCGGGAAAATTTCTGAAGGTCTTTGGGTAATTCGTCGATAAACAATTCAGCTTTCAGCCTGATTTTTACTTTCGACGAACGTGCATCAACCGCACGCAGAATCGGGTTCAGGTGCTTGATACGACCCGGTTGAATATGCAAAATATGAGCAAACGCAGTTTTCCACCCCGAAGGATCGGACGCCTGCTTCGGGGTCATGGCTATCTCAATTTCTTTACGCATGAAGCTTTTTAAAGGGAATTTAGTGAGCAATAACCTCACCTTTTAAAAACAATGGTTTCGCAATTAACAGTTCGCCCTAACGAATGTTTGGCCTGGGTGTTGCAAAATTATTCAAATGTAAATGTAATCTGGAAAATTTTAGAGCCCAATCTGTCAATCCCACCTGTGTAAATTGTATCATCTCTTTTCAGTACATCGAATAACCCATACGACATCGAGATTTCAGTACCAAATTTAAAATAAGCTGTATAAAAATCAAAACCTACCCCACCGAGTGCATAAACATCCTTACGGTTGATAAACACATTAGCGCTGTTGTTATCGGCTTTCTTTTTTGCATTGGATGCCAGGTCTAATGAGTATTTCCCACCGGCCATGATATATGGCCTCACATTATGCATTCGCTTGCCCTTAAACTTTACCCAAAGTGGAAATTCAACAAATGTCGACTGAATATTTTTAGTTACCTGGAGAAATTCAGGGGCGGTTTTACGGTAATAGTTGTAAAGGGTATAGTTGAGGTCGCGCTGTCCGAAAGTGAGTGAAGGCGTAAAACGCAGGTCGAAATATTCGCCCAAACGGAGGTTGCTTACAATGCCAATAACAAATCCCAGGGTTGGAGTAGCTTCAACACTATACAACCGGGCTGAATCGCTGAGCTGATCCGGTATTTGCCGGAGCACATCATCGGCAATGGGGAAATCGGTATTATAATATGTTTTCTTCTGGAAGTCGGGGTAAGTTTTTACACTGAAAAACATATCGTTCACCCCTAACAGAAAGCCAAAATGATATGGATCCTGGTCGTATTCGGGTTTGTTCGGAACCTGCCTCGATTGGGCAAATACCTCACCTGCTGTACAGAACAGGATAACTATCAGGAAGATTTGTCTGGAACGGAGCATGAAAAGAGATTGATAAAAGTACAAAACGGAACAACTGGGGGTTTATTATCCGGAAATGGTATCGGAAATTAATAAATGATAATCAAGCCCCAGTTTACTTCTGCCCGATATAAAGGTTTGTGATTCCAAAACTAAGGCTTTTAAATTCCGCTTTACTGAATCCTGCTTCACGCATAAGCTGCAGGAAAACCTCGTCCTGAGAGAAAGCAGCAACTGATTCGGGGAGATATGTGTATGCAGTGCTGTTTTTCGAAACCATACTGCCTATCAGAGGCAGGATAAAACGTGAATAAAAACCAAAGAGTTGTTTCACAGGAAATTTCTTTG
The DNA here is from genome assembly GCA_937965665.1 of uncultured Bacteroidales bacterium. GTDB lineage: Bacteria > Bacteroidota > Bacteroidia > Bacteroidales > UBA4417 > UBA4417. Next base: position 6,429 of record CALCJE010000216.1, on the reverse strand, counting down.
GCTTCGAAAACTCAAGTATAAAAGCACGAGCGCCTGGTTTCAGCACCCTGCACATCTCACTCAACCCACGGGGCAAATTTTCATAGTTTCGTACGCCAAAAGCTACCATAGCGGCATCAAATTCGGCATCGGCAAACGGGAGATTTTCCGAATCGGCTTTCAATAATGTGATCACACCCTCGAGTCCGAGCTTTTTCACCTTTTCTTTACCGATAGCCAGCATTTCTTCGGCTATATCAGTACCCGTAATATTCTGAGGATGCAGTGCCGATGCGGCAATGGCAAGGTCGGCAGTACCGGTAGCCAGGTCGAGAATACGGGCTGGATTATCGCGAGCCATAAGTTTCACCAGCTTCCGCCTCCATCCTTTATCAATGCCCATCGACAGCAGGTGATTTAATAAATCGTACCGCAGGGCTATATCATTGAACATGGCCTGGACCTGTACTTTACGGCCCGGTGTTTGAGTTACTGGAGGTTTGCTCATTCGAAGATGTGATATTTTTTATTAGGAAACCAGTGCAAATGCGCTAAGCAGTTTGTAACGCTATTCTTCGGTGTAGGCTTCGGCCATCAGCCTGAATTTATCAACCGGTACAACGCCCGGTTGCTCACAAACCAGCCCACCGGCCAGGTTGGATAATGAAGCTAAAAATACGGGATCCGTACCAGTTGCCAGGCAAAGCGCTGCAACGCTGATAACTGTATCGCCGGCGCCTGAAACATCGGCTATATCTCGTAAAACCGCCGGTATCACAGCTGAAACGTCGCCGCTTTCACGATTCTTTGCACTGATAAAAACACCATGTTCTGATAGCGTAATCATCACCATGTTCACATCCTGGCTAACATGCAATGCATCGGCTGCTTCCTGAAGACTTTCAACTGACCTGGGATTCACATCAATTTTTAATCCTTCACTTACTTCTTTCAGGTTTGGCTTAAAAAGAGTGATACCCTTGTAGACGGAAAAGTTTTTCTTTTTCGGATCAACAGCCACAGGAATGCCGGCTTTAGCTGCCATTTCTGAAACTGCTTCTATCACTGCAGGTGAAAGCACGCCTTTATTATAATCCTGAAAAATAATTACATCCGGTTTTTGAGTGGCTAACAAACCGCTAATACGTTGCAGGATGGCAGCGGTATCTATTGGATCCAGGTCAGTATCAATTTCTTCGTCAATACGCAGCATCTGCATGCGGTTGCCGATAATCCTGAACTTGGTGGTTGTAATCCGGCGATCGCTCCTGATAATTCCGGCATCCGAAAGGCCTGCATTTTTCAGCAGGTTAAGCATTTCGTCGCCCTGTTTGTCATTCCCGATCATCGAACACAGGATGACTTCGGCCCCGAGTGCCTTAACATTTAGAGCCACATTGGCGGCTCCTCCCAACATATTGTTGCGTTTTTTCAAGGCCACAACGGGAACAGGTGCTTCGGGTGAAATCCGATCAACCTTACCCGAAAGATATGCATCGATCATTACATCGCCAATTACCAGCACCCGGCTTGAACCAAACTTTTCGAATAACTGCGTAATTTCTGCTTCAGTAATAATCATATTTTCAACTATTTGTTGATGAATTTGAATGTATGCCTGCTGTTAATTTTTAAGTTTCGAGAGCGCCTCGGCAATACGCCTGATGGCTTCGCGCAGGTTATCTTCGGAAGTAGCGTACGAAAAACGGATACAATCGGGCGATCCAAATGCTGCACCGGCAACCATGGCTACATGGGCCGTTTCGAGCAAATAATCGCAAAGATCAGAACCTGAAAGTATTACCCGATCACCAGCCTTTTTGCCATAAAATGCAGTAACTTCGGGAAAAAGGTAAAATGCGCCCTGTGGCTGGTTTAATCTGATACCCGGAATTTCGCGTAACAGGCTGATTGACAAATCGCGGCGATATTTAAAGGCATCAACCATGCGTTTGATATCATCACTCTGGGCGGGATCTGTATTCATGGCAACAATGGCAGCACGCTGGGTAATGGAACAGGTGGCTGAAGTGATTTGTCCCTGCAATTTATCACAGGCCTTTGCAATTGCCGGATTGGCGGCCATATAACCCAGTCGCCAACCGGTCATGGCAAATCCTTTCGAAAGCCCGTTAATCACGACTACCCTGTCGAAAATTTCCTCGAACACTGCAATACTATGATGGCGGCCGCTGAAATTAATATTTTCATAAATTTCGTCAGAAATTATGAACACTTGTGGGTGGCGGGCGAAAACTTCGGCAAAAGCCTTCAGTTCGGAATGTGTATAAACAGTTCCCGACGGGTTACAAGGGCTGCTGAACAGGAATGCTTTGGTGCGGGGTGTAATGGCGGCTTCAATCTGTTCGGGGGATACTTTAAAGTCAGTTTGCACATTGCTGTCGATATACACAGCCTTGCCTGCTGCCAGCTTGATCATTTCCTTGTACGAAACCCAATAAGGTGCCGGCACTATAACTTCATCACCAGGATTCACCAGGCAAAGCAATGCGTTGGCCAGCGATTGTTTGGCACCGGTTGAAACTACAATCTGCTCTGGCGAATACACCAACAGGTTATCGCGTTTAAGCTTATTGGCAATAGCCTGCCGTAATTCGGGATATCCCGGAACAGGTGTGTAATGCGAATAGTTTTGGTCAATTGCTTCTTTGGCTGCCTCTTTCACATGATCAGGAGTATCGAAATCGGGTTCCCCAATACTGAGGTTGATCACATCAAAACCCTGGGCACGCAATTCGCGGCTGCGACGTGTCATAGCCAGAGTTTCTGATTCAGAAAGCAAGTTAATCCTGTCGGACAAGTAATTCATTGGTTGAGATTTTTTAAACACTACTGCAAAAGTAGAAAAAATATAACAGTAGCAAATACATCCTGAAATGTTTGCTGACCTATTTCAGGATGGTATACCAGCCAGGTGATGAAAATTCAGGCCACGACGGTTCACTGATGGATAATCCGTCATTAAAAATAATTGAGTTCAGTCATTTTCTGGTACAAATTTATGCTGGCATATACCCAGACTCAAAAGCTTAAATTATCAGTTATTGATGTATTTTGTACCTAAATTTTACGAAATTTGCCTATAAATTTAATCACTATGCAAGCTTTATCCGAATTGTTAAAATATACGGTACCGGCACTTATTGTACTGGCTGCTGCTTACTATCTCCTGAAAATGTTCCTTGACAAGGAATCAGAAAAAAACCAGTTGCAATTACGAATGGACGTACAGAAAATAAGTTTGCCGGTGCGGATGCAGGCATATGAAAGGCTTGTTTTGCTGCTCGAACGTATTGAACCTTCAGGGCTGCTTGTGCGCACCAACTTGCCAGGAATGACGGCATCGCAGTTTCAGTCAGCGCTTATACAGGCAGTGCGTTCAGAATTCGATCACAATTTATCGCAGCAGTTGTATGTTTCGTCCAAAGCATGGGAACTGGTGCGCAATGCGCGGGAAGAGACCATTAAACGGATCAATACAGCGGCCATGAAACTCAATCCTGAAGCTACCTCGGCCGACCTGGCAAGCATGATATTGATAGATGATATTGATGCCACGCAATCGGCAGTAAAGAACGCACTTGACTTGCTAAAATCAGAGGCCAGGTCAAATTTCTTTTAGGCATCAGGCTTGTTCTTAAGGCTTTGGGAAGGTAAACCAGTTTATTTCCCTGCATGCTAAACTAATATCCCGAAATTATGTTTAATATTTCTAAATAAATATTAAACAATGCGCAGATTCGAGTATACACAATTTGTTCCTGCCAGACTCGATGTTGTCTGGGATTTTTTTTCGTCACCCGGTAACCTGTCGAAAATAACGCCTCCCGAAATGGGGTTTATCATTACTTCGCCACCCCAGCCCGAAATGTACCCGGGAATGTTCATCACGTATAAAGTAAGCCCGTTGTTAGGAATTAAACTGAACTGGGTTACAGAAATTACGCATGTACGCGAGAAATTATTTTTTGTCGACGAGCAACGGCGCGGCCCTTACAACATCTGGCATCACGAACATCATTTCAGGGAAGTGGAAGGCGGGGTTGAAATGCGCGACATCCTGCATTACCAGGTTCCTTTCGGAATTTTGGGCATGCTGGTCGACCATTTGGTTGTAAAAAGAAAAGTGCGTGCAATTTTTTCTTTCAGGGAAAAGAAAATCCATGATTTTTTTCCATCGTAAACCTACAAGAGTTAACAATGGCGACGTGCAGTTACGCCAAAATAAGCGAACAGCCAGGCTGGATCCTGATACAGGAATAGTCTAGTTGAAGACGAATTCGTCCTCCGAAACCTCGATTTCGAGGTCAGCCCCAACAAGTTCTGCCAGCCATTTGTACTCATGTTTGATGATCAAACGGATCTCTGTGTATCCTAAAACCGGGAATTTGAGTGTAGCCATCATAGTTGTTAGAATTTTGATTTAAAATGTCTGATTGTAATCCGATACTTTGCTATACTAGTTTATGAGCCTCGATTCAAAAAGTAACTTCTGTTTTGCCTTTATTTTTATAAGCATTTGATAGTTTGTACTGAAAATGGTTTAATACAATCTCAACTGCTTGTTTACAAAGCAGGTAATACCAAAAGCATGCCATACTCATGTGCCTGTATCTGCCGGTGTAAGCTGGTTGTTTTTTAACCCGATTTTAAATGAACATTCCCCGATTATCCATGGTTTTATTATCTTTGATACAAATACAACCCACACGAATTTTATACTTCAACCGAAGTAAATATGCCTTATTATTTCAAATTGGGAAAAATCCCGCCAAAACGCCACACCCAATTCCGTAAACCCGATGGCGGACTTTATGCAGAGCAACTGGTAAGTACCGAAGGATTTTCTGATGCCTATTCCATTACTTACCACGTTCATCCTCCTACCATGGTTATGGCTGTTGACGAACCGTATTCCGTGGCTCCGAAAATAGCCATTGAAAACAACACACAGCACCGCAGCCTGAAGGGTTTTTCGGTGAAACCTGAGGATGATTTTCTAAAAAGCCGCGTGCCTGTGCTGGTGAATTGCGATGTATATATTTCGCTGGCTGCGCCGCGTAAATCAATGACCGATTTTTTTTATCGCAACGCCTCGGCTGATGAGCTGTTGTTTATTCACGAAGGCAAAGGGGTGTTGCATACCATGTACGGCGAAATTCATTTCGGGTATGGCGACCATGTTGTTATTCCGCGGGGTGTGACTTACCAGGTTGAATTTGAAACAGAGCAGAATCGGCTGTTGATTGTTGAGTCATTTACCCCTTTCAGATTTCCCAAGCGTTATGTAAATCATTTCGGGCAATTGCTTGAGCATGCACCGCTTTGCGAACGTGATATCCGCACCCCGCATAACCTGCTGACGCACAACGAAAAAGGTGATTTTAAAGTGCTTATTAAAAAAGCCGATATGATATTCCCATACCATTTTGCAACTCATCCCTTTGATGTGGTTGGATGGGACGGTTGTCATTATCCATGCGCATTTTCGATCCACGATTTTGAACCCATTACCGGAAGGCTGCACCAGCCGCCGCCTGTTCACCAGACCCTCGAAGCCAATAACTTTGTAATGTGCGCTTTCGTGCCAAGGCTTTATGATTATCATCCGCTCTCAATACCGGCGCCATATAACCATAGTAATGTTGATTCAGATGAAGTGCTGTATTATGTGGATGGCGAATTTATGAGCCGCAAACATGTCGACCGCGGGCAGATTACCCTGCACCCCATTGGACTGGTACATGGACCACACCCGGGAGCCGTTGAAAAAAGTATTGGTGCAAAACAAACCAATGAACTGGCTGTAATGATTGATACCTTTAAACCTTTAAAACTTACCCGCCAGGCTATGGAAATTGAAGATGCTGATTATTACAAATCGTGGATGGAGTAGTAATCTCAACGTTATGCATCCAAGATCACTCAATTCATTAAAAAAATTAATACCAAGTTCATCTTATCAGAACAGTTAAAAATTAACAAAATAAAATGGAGAACCAGGATTTTCTTCCCATTAACGGAACCGATTATGTTGAATTTTATGTCGGCAATGCCAAGCAGGCCGCTCATTATTACCAGACTGCTTTTGGATTTCAACCTTTAGCCTATGCGGGGCTCGAAACCGGGATTACGGATCGCACTTCATACGTGCTGCAGCAAGGCAAAATACGTTTCGTACTTACCACCGCGCTCATCCCCGATTCAGACATTTCGGAGCATGTAAAACAGCATGGCGACGGTGTTAAAACCGTTGCACTTTGGGTTGATGATGCCCGAAAATCATTTGATGAAACCGTAAAAAGAGGGGCAAAACCTTATCTACAGCCCAGTGTAAAAAAGGATGAAAATGGAGAAGTAGTTCTTTCCGGAATTCATACCTACGGCGAAACCGTTCATGTTTTTGTGGAGCGAAAGAAATACACCGGT
>CALCJE010000215.1 GCA_937965665.1 uncultured Bacteroidales bacterium | reverse complement strand
CCCAGTTCTTCGAGGCGGTGTGCGCTTTTCTCGCTGCCGCAAAGACCAATTACTTTACCGGTAACGCCGGCACGTTTTTTTGCTTCGTAACAGCAGAGCATGCCCGATTTACCACCGGCACCAATAATGAGAACGGTATCGCCTGGTTTCACAAGCCTTGCTGTCTGTGCTGGTGCACCTGCAACATCAAGCGCCGACAAAGCCAGTTTTTCGGGCATATCAGCAGGTATTTTGGCATAAATACCACTCTCGAATAATATGGCTTTGCCATCAATATCAACCTGATCGACGTTTTTGCGGATGGCTTTTATTTTATCAATACGCAGCGGGGTAAGCGAAAGCGAAACCAGGGTAGCTATTTTATCACCTACTTTCAGATCGGTTTTACCTTCGAGGGCAGTTCCTATTTTTTCGACAGTGCCGAGCAACATACCGCCCGAACCTGTTACAGGATTACGGTGTTTGCCCTGTTTTGCAACGATATCGAGCATAATTTCGGCAATTTTGCTTTCGTCGCCACCTGCTTGCTCTTTAATTTGTGTAAAGCTGGCTGAATCTACATTTAAGGTCTGAACATTGATCAAAATCTCATTGTCATAGATTTCGTCCATGTTGTTATCAATTTTATTTGCCGGTTGTGGTAAAACTCCTTTTGGCTCAATTACGCGGTGAACACCGTATTTATTTCCTTTTTTCATTCCAATAAAGCTATTAAAATTAATATTTGGTTGATTGTTTACTAGTTTACGAGTCCGAGTATACGTCGTGCTTCGGCAGGAGTGGCAATTTCGCGGCCCAGTTCTTTAGCCATGCGTACTACCTTGGCTACCAGTTCGCCATTCGATTTGGCAAGTACGCCTTTGGACAGATATACATTGTCCTCGAAGCCAACCCTGACATGTCCGCCATCAATAATAGCAGCCATAGCAAGCGGGAATTCGTACCGGCCCACACCAGCTACGGTATAGGTAGAATCTTCGGGTATACTTCCGCGCATGAACACGAAGTCGCGTAATTCGCCTGATATGCCTCCGTTAACACCCATCACAAAATCGAAATGCATAGGTTTTTTAATGAAGCCTTTCTTTTGCAGGCGCAGCGCCATATCGATCATGCTCTTATCAAACACTTCCAGTTCGGGCTTTATGCCCAGGCTGATCATGCGTTCGCCGAAATATTTAATGGTATTTTCAGTGTTCATAAACACTTCGTCGCCACCAAAATTGAGGGTTCCACAGTCGAGGGTAGCCATTTCGGGTTTCAGTTCGGTGGGTTGAAGGCGTTCGTCGTTTGACATCCCCACGGCGCCGCCGGTTGATGGTTGTATGATAACATCAGGTATTACGGCCTTAATAGCGTTAATCATTTCATTGAAACGGGCCTTATCCTGGGTTGGTGTTCCATCGTCGTAACGAACATGCAGGTGGATAATACTAGCGCCTGCATCGTAGGCTGATTTGGCTTCGCGCACAATTTCTTCAACCGTATATGGAACAGCCGGGTTGTGTTCCTTCAACACCTCGGCGCCGCAGATAGCTGCTGTGATAATCAGTTTTTCCATGTACAAAATGAATTATTTATTATTACGCTGATTTTTTAACGGAACCACGCAAGTGCCACTGGCCCTGCA
>CALCJE010000214.1 GCA_937965665.1 uncultured Bacteroidales bacterium | reverse complement strand
TACTTTGTAAACATCAGTTTACGCACAAAGAAATAGTCGAAAGTGATCAGTTTGTCCGAATCGATAAACGGGTTGGGCGATTGCTCGTTCAGCAATTCAATGTTGGGCCCAACGGAGCGCCCGCCACCAAAATGCGCGCCCTTGTTGGCAGCTTCCATAATGCCCGGTCCGCCTCCCGAAATAACACCGAAACCTTTTTTGGTGAGATTGTAGGCAATTTCCTCAGCCAGTTTGAAGTACTTGTTACTGGGCTTTGATCTTGCAGAACCAAATATGGTAACGCAGGGACCAATCCGGGCCATTTTTTCATAGCCTTCAACCAGCTCCGACATGATTTTAAAAACAGACCAGGAATCGTGCGATTTAATCTCGTTCCAGTCTTTTGGAGTGATGGCTTCGCGGATTCGTTCTTCCTCACTCATATTTAAAAGTTCATCCTCTATATGCATAACAGCCAGTTTTTAGATGATCCGGAATATTATAACTAGTCCTTTCTAATTTGGATGCAGCGTAATCAGTTTTATAGATGTTGATGGTAGTAATTCAAAAATAGCTAAAAAAACAATATTGTTCCTGCTGTGGTAGAAATTATTTGAGGCTGACCATCCAGGATTTTCTCTGGTGTGCCTGATACAACCGGCACTAGTTAAAGATGAAAATTTAAAATGCATTCGTTGATAAACCAGCGTTTAATTCCCCGGAGAACGGGGTAAATAAAATATAATCAGCCGGGTTCATCATGGGAAGTGATGGCGGACACCATAATTCATCCCGATAACTAACCCGGCTGTTGCGTTGGCAGGAAAAAAAATTAGTAACTAAAACTACTCCCACCCAAAAATTCCCTGAGGATTGAAGTGGGCGGAATCTCGTTGGGTTTCAGGGGTTTCAGGTAGCGGAAAAATCCCAGCAGGCGTACGGCCTCGGCATATTCGGGCTGGTTGGGCTGTACTTCCAGCAAAATGGGTTCGACAAACGGTTTCAGCACAGCAAGTTCGTAAAGCAATGCCGAATTAAACATCATATCGGCCTCTTCCTGAAAAGGGAAAATATGTTTTTCTTCGCCGGCACGTACGCTGGGCCAGCGCGAAATGGTATCGCGGGCTGAATATTTGCGGTAACGGTAGTCGCGTACAATCCTTCTGATCAGTCGGTTATCGGTGGTGCTTACCCGGTTGTGGTTGTCGATATTGAGCGTGGTGAGCGCCGAAACATAAATTTTAAACTTGGTTTCTGCAGGTATTGAACTGGTAAGCCTTGGATTTAATCCGTGGATGCCTTCAATAATCAGCACATTTTCTGGATGCATCTGCACGATTTCTCCATCGTAAAAACGTTTGCCGGTGGCGAAGGAGTATTTGGGTAATTCAATCTTTTCGCCATTCAGTAACGCCAGCAGGTGCTGGTTAAACAATTCAAGGTCAAGTGCTTCCACCGCTTCAAAATCATGGTTTCCATGTTCGTCGAGCGGGGTTTTATCGCGATCAACAAAATAATTATCGAGCGACAAATTTATAGGCCTCATTCCGTTCACTACCAGGTGAATAGCGAGCCGTTTTGCAAACGTGGTTTTGCCACTCGACGAAGGACCACTGATCAGAATAATTTTGACCTGGTTATTTCGCATGCGGATGTTATCGGCAATCTGCCCGATTTTTTTCTCGTGCAGGGCTTCCGAAACTTTTATCAAAACCTCCGATTTGCCATTCTTACAGGCTTCATTCAAATCGCTTACATCGGGCACATCAAGGATATTCAACCATTGCGAGAACTCCTGGAAGATTTCAAAAAGTTTATTCTGAACCACCAGGTTTTCAACCTTCGTGGGATCGCCTTTTTGTGGCACCTGCAGTAACATCCCGTTATAATATTTATTCAGGTCGAATACTTGCAGGTAACCTGTGGATGGAACCATATACCCGTAAAAGGAATCGATATGGCCATTGAGTTTATAATACGCTGAGTAATTCCGGCCCCGGTGTTTCAGCATGCCTGTTTTGTCGGTCAGCCCGTGCTGCTCAAATTTGTGGATCACTTCTTCTGTTTCTTCCTCCATGCGGATAAAAGGAATGTCGTCGTTCACAATTTCGTGCATGCGTTTTTTGATCGCAATTACATCCTCGCGGGTAAGCTCATTTTCGATGTTCTCAACCTTACAGAATATTCCTTTCGAGATGGAATGATCGATACGCAACTGCGATTTGGGAAAATGCTCGTGTACCGCTTTGTACAGCACAAACGAAAGTCCCCGGGTATACATGCGCATGCCGTCGCGGTGATTGATATCAAAAAAATAAATCGTTACCGGGTGGAAAAGTTCAAACGACAATTCGCGGACTTCGTTATTTACCATGGCCCCGAGTATGGGATTGCTCAATACAACAGCAAATTCATGGATTACCTGGTTGAGAGATGTTCCGCGGGGAACGAGTTTGGTTGTACCTGTATTCTGGCAGGTTACAGCTATGTTAGTATTCATTGGTATTTCGTGTTTTGGACTAATAATTTCGAACAGGGCTGAAAAGTTGCGCCCTCCTGATTATTAATGTCCGTAATCTTAATTAGTTATTTTTAAATTATTATGATCTAACTGGTTTATATTCAATTTATTGCTGCAGTACATTTTTGAGATACTGCGCAGTAAAACTGTTTTTTTGCTTCACAAGTTGTTCGGGTGTTCCTTCAGCAATAATATAGCCACCGCGTTCGCCGCCTTCGGGTCCCAGGTCGATGATATAATCAGCCACTTTAATTACCTCCAGGTTATGCTCAATCACCAATACGGAGTTTCCACGATCGACCAGTTTGTTGAGTACATGAAGCAGTATGTTTACATCTTCGAAATGCAGCCCGGTGGTGGGTTCGTCGAGAATATACAAGGTCTGGCCGGTATCGCGTTTCGAAAGTTCAGTTGCCAGTTTTACGCGTTGCGCTTCGCCTCCCGAAAGCGTGGTCGACCGCTGTCCTAAGGTGATGTAACCAAGCCCAACCTGGTTTAGCGTGCTGATTTTCTGAAGGATGGACGGTATGTTCTCGAAAAATTCAACGGCGTGTTCAATAGTCATATTCAACACATCGGTTATGGATTTTCCTTTAAAGCGTACCTCCAGGGTTTCGCGGTTATATCTTTTGCCTTCGCAGGTTTCGCAGGGTACATGCACATCGGGCAGGAAATTCATCTCAATTACCCTGATGCCTGCACCCTGGCAGGTTTCGCAACGACCGCCTTTTACATTAAATGAGAAACGACCCGGTTTGTATCCCCTGATTTTTGACTCCGGCAGTGACGAAAACAATTTCCTGATTTCGTCGAATACCCCGGTGTAGGTTGCCGGGTTTGAGCGTGGCGTTCGGCCAATAGGCGATTGGTCAATTTCTATAACTTTATCAATCAGCTTCAGCCCTTCGATGCTTTGATAGGGAAGGGGTTTCTGTTCCGAACGATAAAAATGTTTGCTTAAGATCGGGTACAGGGTTTCGTTGATCAGGCTCGATTTGCCGCTGCCCGAAACGCCTGTGATGCAGGTAAAAACACCCAACGGCAGTTTCAGATCTACATTTTTGAGGTTGTTGCCGGTAGCTCCTTTCAGTTGTAGGAAATTATCACCCGGTTTGCGCCTTTTCAGCGGGAGTTCGATTTTTCTTTTTCCCGAAAGATACTGGCAGGTGATGCTGTTAAATTTCTGCAGCGCCTCTGGATTCCCTTGAGCCACAATGTGTCCGCCATGCGTTCCGGCGCCGGGTCCCATGTCGATTACGTGGTCGGCAGCCAGAATCATATCTTCATCGTGTTCGACAACAATAACCGAGTTGCCGGTATCGCGAAGGTCTTTCAACGAATTTATAAGCCGGTGGTTATCGCGCTGATGCAGCCCGATGCTGGGTTCGTCGAGAATATACAACACGCCTACCAGCTGCGACCCGATCTGGGTAGCCAGCCTGATGCGCTGCGATTCTCCTCCCGACAAACTCCCCGAAGTGCGGTTAAGCGACAGGTAGTCGAGACCTACATTGAGCAGGAACGAAAGTCGGCTTTGTATTTCACGGATAATTTCGTGTGCAATCACTGTCTGCCGTTCATCCAGGTGTTCTTCGAGCGTGCTGAACCATTGTGAAAGATTCACCAGGTCCATGCGCGAAAGTTCGGCTATGTTTTTGTCGTGGATACGGTAAAACAACGATTCTTTTTTCAGCCGTGCACCCTGGCATTCGGGGCATTCGACCGAGTTCATGAAACCTTCGGCCCAGCGTTTTAAGCCTTCGGGATTGCCGGCCTCATTCTGGTTCATGATGTGCTGAACGATACCTTCGAAATTGAGCGAATACGAGGAAGTTACGCCAAGGTACTCGTTTTTTACTTTTATAACTTCCTCCGAGCCATACAATATGGTTTCAATGGCTTCGTCGGGAATATCGGACAAGGGGGTGTCGAGTGTAAAATGGTACTTGTGCGCAATGGCTTCCAGTTGCCTGAAAATCCAGGTAGGTTTGTACTCGCCAACGGGCGCAATGCCACCTTTTTTAATGCTTACCGATGGGTCGGGAATAACTTTAGTCAGATCAATCTCTGAAATATATGCCAGCCCTTTACATTTCGGGCAATAGCCGTAAGGCGAATTATACGAGAAGCTGTTGGGTTCGGGTTCATCGTAAGCTATGCCGGTTTCGGGATCCATCAGTAGACGGCTGTAAAACTTGGCCTCTTTTGAGGTGGTTTCCATGGCCATCAGCGCACCTTTGCCTTGCCTTAAGGCTGTTTGAATGGATGAAGTTAACCGGGTAAGCGATTTCTCGTTCACTTTAATGGTGTCGATAACAGCCTCAATATCATGTATTTTGTACCTGTCGACCTGCATTCCGAAGTTGATCTCGCTTATTTCGCCATCCACCCGAACCTTCAGGAATCCCTGTTTGCGGATCTGTTCGAACAACTCGCGGTAATGCCCTTTACGACCGCGTACCAGGGGTGCCAGCAGGTAAATGGTTTTGTCGGCATAGTTTTGCATCATCAGTTCCACAATCTGGCTGTCGGTATACCTCACCATTTTTTGCCCTGATGCAAACGAATATGCTTCGCCCACCCGGGCATAGAGCAACCTCATGAAATCGTAAATTTCAGTAATCGTGCCAACGGTCGAACGCGGGTTGCGGTTGGTGGTTTTCTGCTCGATGGAGATTACAGGACTGAGCCCCGTGATTTTGTCAACATCCGGCCGTTCGATATCGCCCATAAACTGTCGGGCATAGGCCGAAAATGTTTCCATGTAACGTCGCTGGCCCTCGGCATAAATAGTATCGAAAGCCAGTGACGATTTCCCGCTTCCGCTCAAGCCGGTGATTACCACCAGTTTGTCGCGGGGAATGGTAACATCAATATTTTTTAAATTATGCACCCTGGCACCATACACTTCAAGGAATTCCTGCGGGCTGGTTTCCTGTTCGCTGACGGGTGCCGGAGTATTGTTGCCCGGATTCATACGTAGTTAAGAGTTGATGGCATTTACTTATTATCGAGTCTATCGCGGCAACATACCTGTTGTAATGGTGTCGTTAAATATTTGTTCGGCATTTTCAATTTCATCCAGCAAACGGTCGAAATCTTCGAAGCCTTTTTTGGGCAATGTAATCATGTATTTTTTCTTACCCGCATTCGTTAATTTGTCCGATCGCAACCAGGGATTAAATTCTTTGAGCAAACGGTAATTTATTTTCATGGTTTTCGCAAATACCGGCAGGTTGCTGATGCTTGAGTCAATGCTAACCGTATAGGTTGGTATAGGCGGGTAAAGATCTTTTTTACGGATGAAATATCCATATTCGGTCGGGTGTTCGTACAATAGTTTTAAGGCGATTATCCGGTACACATACCTCATGGTTTCTTCGGGCAGGTAAAGATCGTAGTAACTGGAAGCATTCTGCCGTTCCAGTTCCCGGCTTATACGCCCTTCGCCCACATTGTAGGCAGCAGCGGCAAGTGTCCAGCTACCGAATTTATTATACGAACCGCGAAGCAGCTTACAGGCAGCCTCGGTCGCTTTTTCTATATGGTATCTTTCATCCACCTGGTCATTAATTTCGAGCCCGAAGTTTTTAGCCGTCCCAGGCACAATCTGCCAAAAGCCTGCAGCACCTGCCTGCGATTGAATGTTGGTGAGTCCACTTTCGATCAGTGCCAGGTATTTGAAATCCTCGGGGATATTGTGTTTTTTCAGGATGGGGATGATGATGTGAAAATACCGGTTCGATTTTTTTAACATCAACAGGGTTGACGAATGCCAGTATGTATTTACCAACAATTCACGATCCAGTCCTTCGCGGACATAATATAAACCCAACGGGGCTTCTTCACCTGCAAATTCAGCCTTATCGGGCAGTACCAGCGAAAAAATTTTGTTACTGTGCAAAAAAGCTTTCTGGTATTCAACATCTGATGCCGATTTTTGCAGGTTCCGGGTGTAATAAAATCCTTCGAAGGCTGCAAAAGCCACCAACAGAAAAATGAATATGAATCTTTTACTCATTTAAATCAATTTAGTTAAATACGGCCGGTTACTTTAACCGCCGTGTGTATGCCATTATTCTCATTTAGAATAGTAAGGCATCCTTCAATAATGGTGCCACTTTGTCCTTGTCTGACAAAAGTGGTTGCGTTACGCCCCAATCGATGCCCAGTTCGGGATCATCCCACCTTACGCTTGCTTCGGATGCCTTGTTATAAACGCCCGTACATTTGTAAGTAAAAACAGTATCGTCTTCGAGTGTCACAAAGCCATGGGCAAAACCTTTCGGAATCCAGCAAACCCATTTGTTTTCCCCGGTTAGGAGCATGGATACCCATTTCCCGAAAGTCGGCGAATTCCGCCTGATATCAACAGCAACATCCATTACAGCCCCGCATATTACACGAACCAGTTTGCCCTGGGCAAAGGGTTCGAGCTGGTAATGCAGGCCGCGGAGTACATTTTTCTGTGATCTCGATTCATTGTCCTGCACAAATGGATCAGTGATTCCATAAGCAGCAAATTTGTCAATGTGAAAGGATTCAAAAAAATAGCCTCTGTCGTCGCCAAAAACATCGGGTTTAAAAATTTTTACCTCGGGAATAGCTGTGGGTATGAGCTCCATGGGTTATTACAAGTATTTAAATATGAATTACTTCGCCGTAAGCGGCAGCCACTGCTTCCATCAAGGCTTCGCTCATAGTTGGATGCGGGTGAACCGATTTGATAATTTCGTGACCTGTGGTTTCCAGTTTGCGGGCTACCACAACTTCGGAAATCATTTCGGTTACATTTTCACCAATCAGGTGTGCACCTAACCATTCGCCATATTTGGCATCGAATATCACTTTTACAAATCCTTCTTTTGCCCCGGCTGCACTGGCCCTGCCTGATGCGGTGAAAGGGAATTTCCCGACTTTGATTTCATAGCCGGCTTCTTTGGCTGCTTTTTCAGTCATGCCCACTGATGCAATCTCGGGCGAAGTATAGGTACATCCGGGTATATTGCCATAATCAATGGCTTCCACATGTAAACCTGCAATTTTCTCAACACAGGTAATGGCTTCATGCGAAGCTACGTGCGCCAGGGCCGGTCCACTTACAATATCGCCGATGGCGTAATAACCATCTACATTGGTGCGGTAAAATTCATCAACCAGCACTTTGCCTTTTTCCGATTTTATGCCGGTTTCCTCCAGGCCAATGCCTTCGAGGTTGGTGGCAATACCAACGGCTGAGAGTACGATATCGCATTCAACTACTTCAACCGATTTCGGCGTTTTAATGCTTACTTTGCAGGTATCGCCTGCTATTTCAACCGACTCAACCGAAGAAGAAGTCATGATTTTCATGCCTGCTTTCTTAAAACTGCGCTCCAGCTGTTTCGAAACTTCTTCGTCTTCAATCGGAACAATGTTGAGCAGGAATTCAACCAAAGTCACCTGCACACCAATACTGTTATAGAAATGTGCGAATTCCGAACCTATGGCTCCGGAGCCAACTACAACCATGCTTTTTGGCTTTGTCTGCAGGGTCATGGCTTCGCGGTAGCCTATTATTTTTTTGCCATCCTGTTTCAGGTTGGGTAACTCGCGCGAACGGGCTCCTGTGGCAATTATAATATGTGCAGCTTCAAATTCAGTTACCACGCCATTGGCATCAGTAACTTCCACCTTTTTACCGGGTTTTACTTTCCCGAAGCCTGCAATTTGATCAATTTTATTTTTTTTGAGCAGGAACTGTACGCCTTTGCTCATGCCTTCGGCTACTCCGCGGCTGCGGGTTACCATGGCTGGTAAATCGGCAGTGGCTGTGCCTTCGAGCGAAACACCATAATCGGATGCATGTTTCAGGTAATTATACACCTGGGCACTCTTCAGTAAGGCTTTGGTGGGTATACATCCCCAGTTCAGGCAAACGCCTCCGAGTTCAGCTTTTTCGACTACTGCAGTTTTAAATCCAAGTTGTGCCGCCCGTATTGCAGCTACATAACCACCTGGTCCACTACCAATTACTATTACATCATAATTCATATGCGATGAAATTAGATTAAAGCGGCAAAATTACCATTTTTTATCGGTTTTTGCCTGTTAAGTTTGATTATCTGTTACAAAACAATATGAAAGGAAGAATTGTTGTGAATTTTTTAGAAAAATAACGAAACCGGAATTTGGACCAATGTTAAAAAAAACAGCCTGCTATTTGCAGGCTGCTATGTTTTTAACGAAGGAAGAAAGGTTATTTCTTTTCAGGTTCAGCGGTTGCGGGTGCTTCGGCCGGCATTTGTGGTGCTTGCTGTGCACTTTCGTCAATTACCGTATATCCTTCAGGAACTTTAAATTTTTCGGCAGGAACTTTAGCATCAAAATCAATTTTATCAGCTATGATCTGCATTTGACCCATCGAAAGTTTGATCTGAATGTTTTTATACTGTACACCGGTAATACGGTTTTCGGGGTTCAGCGAATCAGGTGCTACCGAATATTTAACACCTTCGAGGCCAGCCACTGTTTCTTTGCCTTCTTCTTTGTAGCCCAGTTTGGCTTTGAGTTTGGCGCTGAGTGAACCAACATTCATCGATTCGAGCATTTCAGGGGTGAGCGTTGTTTTATACACATTTTTGGTAGCCCTGTCCTGTCCGGCTGCTATATTTTCGAGTTCGTAATGATACATCTGGTTGCCATCGCGCATATCAATGGTATGCTGACGCATTTCCATGCCGTTCATATTGCCTTCAACCATGGTTTCACGCATTTCCTTTTTGCCGTAATCGTCGAAATATAAAGTCTGGGTAACTTTTACACCCATCATATCCATAGGTTTGTAAGTAACAATACCGCTTTTTTCACCGTAAGGCTGATCAGCACTGCCACCATTATTTCCTGAACCACCTGATTTACAGGCCATCAACATGGTAAGGGCTATAACCTGTACCAGGATCATAATTTTTTTCATCTCTTAATGAATTGGTTAAATTTTTTTGCAAAAGTACTAAAATAATTAAAGTAGCAAGTACGAATTTACAAATCAGCCTATAGGCAACTGCCGCGAGAAACCTTCCTGCAGCGAAATAAAGGTTTCGGTGAACGAAATTTCGGGAATGGACTGAATTTGTTCGACTATGATCTGCTTAAGGTGTTCGTTGTTACGGGTAATGATCTTAATCAGCAGCGAATATTTACCGGAAATATGATGACACTCAACGATTTCGGGAATTTTCCTGATTTTGTTAAAAACTTCGTTATGCGTGCTGGTTGAAGTGAGATTAACCTGTATGCCTATAAATGCACAGGTGAGATACCCCATGTTGGCAGGGTTAAATACCAGCTGTGAACCTGAGAAAATACCCGCCTCCTTCATTTTGCGGATACGCTGGTGCACCGCAGTATGCGTTACCTTGCATTGCCGGGCTATTTCGACGTAGGAGGTACGTGCATCTTTCATGAGCAATTCCAGAATCCTGCGATCGAGGGCATCAAGATGAAAGTTTGAAACCATAGTTTTTGGGTTGTAAATTCAAAATGAAAGTAAAATCAAATAAATAGGTTCAAAAGTAAAATATTATTTCAGATATACATTCAAGATGACATAAATATTGCTGATTATTAATTGATATGATAGTTTTGCAGCATTGTTTCCGGGACTAAGTTTCCTCTAAAATTAGTCAGGTATGTTTAATGAATGAGGGCCCGGGTGTTTGAATGCTATTGTTAGTGTAAAATTCATACAACCAGTAAAATACCAAAGTTTTTTAGTAATTTAACGCAAAAAAAATAATTATGAAACACGATCCGGCACGCGCAATTTTCGAAATGAAACAGTTTGGCGAATTTGGCGATGTTAACCCATCGGTTACCGATTCGGCTACTTACACCTTTTTACAGGCCAAAACCATGGCTGACACATTTCATGGTGAGGCTGAAGGTTGTTTCCTGTATTCCAGGCACTGGAATCCCAGCAACAAATACCTGGCCGACACACTGGCTGCAATGGAAGGAACCGAAGAAGCATGGGTTACCGCTTCGGGTATGGCTGCCATTACTTCGGCCATCCTGCAACTTTGCAGTGCCGGCGACCATATTGTGTCGAGCATGACTACCTACGGAGGCACCTTCGCATTTATGCAGAACTACCTGCCCAAATTCAATATCTCTACCAGCTTTGTTGATATTACCGATCTGGATGCAGTCCGTAAGGCCATAACACCGGACACAAAGATCATTTATACCGAATCAATGACCAACCCGATGCTCCAGATTTCGGATATCCCGGCACTGGCTGCTATTGCCAATGAGCATAACGTGGTACTGATGGTCGACAATACATTTACCCCGATGATTATAAAGCCTGCTGCCC
>CALCJE010000213.1 GCA_937965665.1 uncultured Bacteroidales bacterium | reverse complement strand
TACGAGATGCCTAAGTGACTGGAGTTCAGACGTGTGCTCTTCCGATCTATCTCATTACCACATTTTCAAATTATCAGATTAACTGTTTTTTTCTTTCACCTGGTAGGCAAAAGCATACATTTTGATTTGTTTCACCATCGATAACAGGCCATTGCTGCGCGTTGGCGAAAGATGCTCCTTCAGTCCAATCTGGTCGAGGAAAGTAGTTTCAGCTTCAATGATCTCAGCCGGAGTATGTCCTGAAAACACCCGTATCAGCAGGTAAGCAATACCTTTGGTGATTACAGCATCGCTGTCGGCAGTAAAATAAATTATCCCGTCCCTGTATTCGGAACTCAGCCATACCCTCGACTGGCAACCGCTTATCAGGTTCGAGTCTGTTTTTTGTGTTTCGTCGATCAGGGGGACCGTCCGTCCCATTTCGATCAGGTAATTGTATTTGTCCATCCAGTCGTCGAACTGGTTAAACTCCTTTATGAGCTGGCTGATAGTTTCATTAATTGTCATTGCAGTTATTTTTTTACTTTTCGGAGTATCCTTTGAGTGCGAGAGTTACAAGTATTTACGGCAGTATTAAGCAAAAAGGGCTTTTACCCGGTTCAGTCCATCTATAAGAATATCAACTTCCTGTTTGGTGTTATAAAAAGCCATTGAAGCACGCAAGGTACCATTTATTCCGATACTATCCATCAGTGGCTGGGTACAATGGCTACCGGTACGTACGGCAATTCCCATGTGATCGAGTATGGTTCCGGCATCAAAATAATGTATTCCTTCCATCAGGAACGATACAATGGCTGCTTTGTGCGGCGCATTTCCAACAATTTTAATTCCTTCCACTTCCAGCAGCCTGGCGGTTGCATAATGAAGCAACTCGTTTTCGCGGGTGGTTATATAATCCCAACCCAGGTTATTCAGGTATTCAATGGCTGCTGCAAGGCCCATAACATCGGCTACATTGGGCGTACCGGCTTCGAATTTATACGGTATTTCGTTGTAGGTAGTTTTTTCAAAAGTTACCCTGTCAATCATTTCGCCACCAAGCTGGTACGGGTGCATGGCTTCGAGCCAGCTGCGTTTGCCATAAAGCCCGCCTATACCCATGGGACCATACATTTTGTGGGCCGAAAATGCATAAAAATCACAATCCAGCTCCTGCACATTCACCGGGCCATGCGATAAACCCTGCGCTCCATCAATAAAAACAGGCACATTGCGTGCATGAGCCATTTTTACAATTTCAGCAACCGGGTTGATGGTTCCCAGGGTGTTTGATATATGACTGACGGCCACCATTTTGGTTCGCCCGCTGATCAGCTTTTCAAGCATTTCGAGGTTAATTTCACCTTCGGGTGTAACACCAACTACTTTCAGCACAGCCTTTTTACGTTCGCAGGCTACCTGCCAGGGAACTATATTGGAATGATGCTCCAGTTCGGAAATAATAATTTCATCGCCTTCGTTCAGAAAGGTATCGCTATATGACCAGGCTGCCAGGTTTATGGCTTCGGTAGCTCCACGTGTAAATACAATTTCGCTGGCACTACCGGCATGAATAAATTCAGCAACTTTCATCCGTACTTCTTCGAAAGCGGCGGTAGCATGCTGGCTCAGGTAGTGAACGCCCCGGTGTACATTCGCGTTATCGTTCAGGTAATAGTTACTGATAGCGTCAATTACAGCTTTCGGTTTCTGAGTGGTGGCTGCATTGTCGAAATAAACCAAAGGTTTTCCGTAAATGCTCCGCGAAAGGATGGGAAAATCGCTTCTGACCGACTGTATTTTTGATTCAGTAATTTCAATCATTGGAGCTAAATGTCAGATTTTCGAGAGGTCAATTTTAAAATCAACTTTCTGGTGTTCGTGGGTGCTGCAATTTAAAACGCATTGCTCGCATTGCGAAAGTTCGCCACGAAGACGCTTTTTAACCATGTCGTCCATCCGCTGACGCAACTCAGGTATCGAAATTTTATTGATCACATCGGCTGCAAAAGCGTACATCAGCAATATTTTGGCATTTGCCTCGCTGATACCCCGCGAACGGATATAAAACAAAGCTTCCGGATCCAGCTGACCAATGGTTGCACCATGGCTGCATTTAACGTCATCAGCATATATTTCGAGGAAGGGCTTGGTGTCGATAGTTGCCTTGTCAGAAAGCAGGATGTTTTTATTGGTTTGAAAAGCATTTGTTTTCTGAGCATCGCGATGTACTTTGATATGCCCGTTGAATACCCCGCTGGCATGATCATCCAGAACGCCTTTAAACAATTCCCGACTCTCGCATTCAGGCGCAGCATGGTTAATGAATACCTGGTTGTCGACATGCTGGTACCTGTCCATCAGGTACAAGCCATACACTTCAGCATTGCTGTGGCTACCGCTCATGGTAACATGCGACAGGTTACGAATCAGTCCGCCATTGAGGCTTATAGCATTGGTGCTCAAACTGCTGCCTTCATCCTGGTGAAAGAACATTGAATTGATCAGCGTAGTATGATCATCTTTGTTCTGCATCTTATAATGATCGAGCGTAGCGTTACGTCCGATTTTCACTTCGGTAACCGAATTTATAAAAGTAACATCATGATTTATGGAATCGTCGCATTGAACCAGCCGCAGGTGGCTGTTTTCGCCCAAAATAACCAGGTTACGGGTATTCAGGAACAGGTTCTGCTTGAAATCGGTGATGTTAACGGTTTGGATATTCTGCTCAACGGTAACATTGTCGGGGATATAGATAAAAATACCATCCTGCGACATGGCAGTGTTTAAAGCCGTAAGCCCGTCGGCTTTATCGTCGGCATACTTGCCATAATGTGCGTTTACCAGTTCGGGATACTTCCTGAAGGCGGCTGCCAGGCTACCGATAATCATCCCATTGGGATATACCTGCAACAGGTTATTCCGGTCGGCATACCAGCCATTGAGTTGCGACACCAACAGGGTTTCGAAATGCGGCACATCGCATTTAAATATTTTTTCGATATCAATATCTGCGGACGGCTGTTCAGGCAAAGCCTGGTACTCGTAGTTTAAAGCCCGCGACAGATCGGTGCCGCGCCATTTTTCGAGTGCGGCATGCGGGAACCCCATGCGACAGAATAATTCGAATGCATCAGCGCGTTTTTGTGCTACCACCGGAGTATCGTTAAGGCCAATTTCATGCTTCCTGGCAATGATAACGCCTTGCAGGTACTCTTTGAGGTTATATGTTGTTGCTACTATTCCTGCTTCCATAATTTTATTCTTATTTTACTTGTCAGGTCAGGATTCGCTGCGGATCCATTCATACCCTTTTTCTTCGAGCAGCAAGGCAAGCTCTTTGCCTCCTGATTTTACAATCCGACCATCGAAAAGTACATGAACCACGTCGGGAACAATGTATTCGAGCAGTCGCTGGTAATGGGTGATTACAACGGTCGAGTTGTCGGGCCGTCGCAGCTTGTTTACACCGGTTGCCACGATACGCAGGGCATCAATATCGAGCCCCGAATCAGTTTCGTCGAGTATGGCAAGCGAAGGCTCAAGCATGGCCATCTGGAAAATTTCATTCTTTTTCTTCTCGCCACCCGAAAATCCTTCGTTTACCGAACGGCTGGCCAGTTTATCCTGTAATTCGAGCAGTTGTTTTTTCTCTTCCATTTTTGCCAGGAACTCTGGTGCAGGAACCGGGTCGAGGCCTTTGTACTTACGTTGCTCATTGATGGCAGTACGCAGGAAATTGGTAATGGAAACTCCCGGAATCTCTACCGGGTACTGAAATCCCAGGAACAATCCTTCGCAGGCACGCTCTTCGGCCGAAAGATCCAGTATATTCCTTCCTTTAAATATGATTTCTCCTTCGGTAACATCGTAGCCGTCGCGGCCGGATATTACATATGCCAGCGTGCTTTTGCCGGTACCATTGGGACCCATGATGGCATGCACTTCCCCGGGGTTAACTTCGAGGTTTATTCCTTTTAATATTTCCTTTCCCTTGATGGAAACATGCAGATTTCTGATACTTAACATGAGTGGTATAATGTGCTAATGTGTTAATGAGTTAATGTGCTGATGATTTTGTACCTGATTTTATATCCGAATTCCGACATCGGACATCCGACTTCGGACATCCGACATCGTACATTTATCCTTACCCAACGCTTCCTTCCAGGCTGATAGCGAGTAATTTCTGAGCCTCAACGGCAAACTCCATGGGTAAATGCTGTAGTACTTCCTTGGCATATCCGTTCACAATCAGGCTGATGGCGCTTTCGGAATTTATACCACGCTGTTTGCAATAGAACAATTGGTCGTCGGATATTTTTGAGGTGGTGGCTTCGTGTTCGATGATGGATGATTGATTTTCGGCCTTAATGTATGGGTAAGTATGAGCCCCGCATTTATCGCCCAGCAACAGCGAATCGCATTGGGAGAAGTTTCGCGCATTTTCGGCCCGTTTTATAACTTTCACCAATCCACGGTAACTGTTGTTACTCTGGCCTGCCGAAATACCTTTCGAGATGATGGTACTCCGGGTATTTTTCCCCAGGTGGATCATTTTGGTACCGGTATCGGCCTGCTGAAAATTATTGGTAACTGCCACCGAATAAAATTCACCTATAGAGTTATCACCCATCAGCACCACGCTGGGATATTTCCAGGTAATGGCTGAGCCGGTTTCGACCTGTGTCCACGATATTTTTGAATAGCTGCCTTTGCAGATACCCCGTTTGGTAACAAAATTATAAATTCCGCCTTCGCCTTTTTTATTTCCCGGATACCAGTTCTGTACGGTACTATATTTTACCTCGGCATCTTTCATGGCAACAATTTCGACAATGGCAGCATGCAACTGGTTTTCGTCGCGCATGGGCGCTGTACACCCTTCCATGTAACTTACATAAGCGCCTTCGTCGGCTACAATGAGTGTGCGCTCAAACTGGCCGGTGTTAGCCGCGTTAATACGGAAATAGGTCGACAATTCAACCGGGCACCTCACCCCTTTCGGGATATAACAGAATGAACCATCGCTAAACACGGCTGAGTTTAAGGCCGCGAAAAAGTTATCATTACTCGGCACCACGCTGCCCATGTATTGTTTTACCAGGTCGGGATGATTTTTAACCGCATCGCTGAATGAGCAGAAAATAACCCCGTATTTGGCTAGTGTATCGGTAAAGGTTGTTTTTACAGAAACACTGTCAATAACAGCATCAACGGCAACACCGCTCAGCTTTTTCTGTTCCTCAAGCGAAATACCCAGTTTGTTAAAGGTATCGAGCAACTCAGGATCAACCTCATCGAGGCTCTTCAGTTCCTTTTTGCGTTTGGGAGCCGCATAGTAAATAATATCCTGGTAGTTGATAGGCGGGTGATGAATATGTGCCCAGCCGGGCTCGGTAAGTGTGAGCCAGTGGCGGTAGGCGTTAAGCCTGAACTCGAGCAGCCATTCAGGTTCTTCTTTTTTAGCCGAAATAAAACGGATGGTGTCTTCATTTAGGCCAACAGGAGCAGTATCCATTTCGATATTGGTATGAAAACCATACTTATAATCGCTGTTGGTAACCTCCTCAAGTATATTGTTCTGATCTTTTTCCATTGTCAGGGGTATTCAGGCTCTAATCTATCTTTGGTTTAAATAAACTTAGGGCGCAAAGTTAGTAATAATAAAAGTATTGGAATACCTTAATTGTTTCTTTGTTGAGTAAAAAACAAGCAATATAAGGATTTGTTTGTGCATTTCGGACGCTGGTTACCGAATACATTTCAGCATTTCTCTGCAGAAATCAATCTTTAAATTTGAAGAACGTTAAAACCAGGTATACACAGAGGTTTCAATGAAACAATGATTTAATGCAAAACACGGCGAACCTCACTTTGACTGACTTTTAAACGGAATAAATTTTTAAACTACAAGGCTGTTAATGCAGTAAAGAAACTTTGCAGAAAATAAAGGCGGTGTCATCACCGGTAATCCGTGTTTCTGTGGTCAATAAAAACCTTAATTTTGCAACAAATTTAATTTCATGACAGAACCTACACCGGGCAAACGAACCGAACTTTCGTCGTTAGGCGAATTCGGGCTTATCAGGCATTTAACCGAAGCATTTACCATTGAACAACCCTCGACTATAAAAGGCATTGGTGACGATGCCGCCGTACTTGATTATGGCAACAAAGCAACCCTGGTTTCGACAGATTTGCTGGTTGAAGGCGTTCACTTCGACCTGGCTTATATGCCTTTGAAGCACCTGGGGTATAAATGTGCCGCAGTTAACTTTTCGGATATTGTGGCCATGAACGGGACTCCCCGGCAACTGTTTGTAGGCATTTCGGTATCGAACCGGTTCCCGGTGGAAGCGCTCGACGAAATATATGAAGGCATCCGCCTGGCATGCAAACGCTACCATGTCGACCTGGCCGGTGGCGACACTACCTCCTCGGTTCATGGATTGTTTCTTTCGCTTACCGTTACCGGTGACGCCAAAAAGGAAGATGTGGTTTACAGGAGCACAGCCAAAGAAAATGACCTGATTTGTGTAAGCGGCGACCTGGGTGCTGCCTATATGGGCCTGATGCTGCTTGAGCGCGAAAAGAAAGTTTTTGAAGCCGATCCGGGCATGCAGCCCGACCTGGCAGGATTTGATTATATACTGGAACGACAGCTTAAACCCGAACCACGTACCGACATTATTGAACTGCTGAAAACCGTTGGCGTAAAACCCACAGCCATGATCGATATTTCCGACGGACTTGCATCGGAGGTGCTCCACCTGTGCGAAGATTCGGGCCTGGGTTGCAGAATTTATGAAGATAAAATACCGCTTGATGCCATGACAGTGGCCGCTGCCGAAGAATTTAACATACAACCCGTAACGGCAGCCATGAACGGTGGCGAAGATTACGAGCTGTTGTTTACCATCGGCATGAACGATTTCGAAAAAGTAAAAGACCTGGAAGGCATCAGCATTATAGGGCATATGACCGAGCCAAATGCCGGTGTATTTATGGCCAGCAACAACGGTCCCCTGATAAAAATTGAAGCCCTGGGGTGGAATCATATGAGGGAGGAATGATGTTGGATGTTGGATGTGGGATGTTGGATGTGGGATGTGGGATTGCGCCTGCCTGACTGCGTCAGCAGGCAGGGATTGGGGATTGCGGATGTGGGATGTCGGATTGCAGATGTCGGATAGCATATGGCGAACATTGAAACCCCTGAAACATTTCAAACCCTCAAACTCTTCAAACATTACAAACCCCTGCCTGCAGCAGGCAGGCTTCAAACAATTCAAACCCCTGCCTGCAGCAGGCAGGCTCCAAACCCTTCAAACATTTGAAACCCCTGAAACATTGAAACCCTGAAACCCTTTCTCACCGTGAGCAAACATTCCATCCATATCGAAAATATCCTGCGCCAGCTGCCTGATAGCCCTGGCGTATACCAATATTACGATAGGGAGGGAAAGATCATTTACGTGGGCAAAGCCAAAAACCTGAAGAAAAGGGTTTCGTCGTATTTCAGGCGCGACGACTCGCTGGTGGGCAAGGTGCGTATACTGGTTCAGAAAATTACCGACATACAGGTGGTAGTAGTCGAAACTGAACTGGATGCCCTGCTGCTCGAAAACAACCTGATAAAAAAGTACCAGCCGCGTTACAACGTGATGCTGAAAGACGATAAAACCTATCCCTGGATCTGTATTAAGAAAGAAGCTTTCCCACGCATATTCCCCACACGGCACCGCATGAACGACGGATCCGATTATTTTGGCCCCTATGCTTCGGTTAAAATGATGAATACCTTGCTCGACCTGATCAGGCAACTGTACCAGGTACGCAGTTGCAGCCTGAACCTGGGAAGCACCAATATACAGGCAGGTAAATACAAGGTATGTCTCGAATTTCATATTAACAATTGCCTCGGTCCCTGCGAAGGTCTGCAAACGGAGGAAGATTACAACCAGTCGCTTACCGAGATCAGGAATATACTGCGAGGCAATATTTCGTCGGCCAGGCAACACCTGGCTGGTATGATGAGAAACTATGCTGAAACCTACCAGTTTGAAAAGGCGCAGGTGGTAAAGGAAAAAATTGAGCTGCTCGACCGTTACCAGAGCAAATCATCCATTGTAAGTCCATCCATACACAACATCGATGTTTTTTCGTATGTTGATGAGCCTACTGCTGCTTATATCAATTTTATGAAAGTGATAAACGGCTGCATTATACAGGCACATACGGTCGAAATTCGTAAAAAACTCGACGAATCGCCTGAGGAATTACTGCTGTTAGCCATAACCGAATTACGTGAACGTTTCGATTCCGATTCGCCCGAAATTATAGTCCCCTTTAAGCCCGACGTAGAGTTCCCCGGTGTTAGTTACATTACCCCGATCCGTGGCGAAAAGAAAAAACTGCTCGAACTCTCCGAACGCAACGCCAAATATTACCAGCTCGAAAAACACAAACAGCTGGAGCATGTTGATCCTGAACGCCACACCCAGCGGATTATGGAACAAATGAAAAAAGACCTGAGGCTCAAGGAACAGCCGCTGCGCATCGACTGCTTCGACAACTCAAATATCCAGGGCGCTTACCCGGTATCAGCCATGGTGGTGTTTACCAACGGCAAACCCGATAAAAAGGAATACCGCCATTATAATATTAAAACAGTTGAAGGCCCTAACGATTTTGCCTCCATGGAGGAAGTAATTTACCGGAGGTACAAACGCGTGATGGACGAAAACCAGCCCCTGCCGAACCTGATTATAGTGGATGGAGGCAAGGGACAACTCAGCTCGGCCATGGAAAGTATTGAAAAGCTGGGACTGCGCGGAAAAGTAGCTTTAATCGGCATAGCCAAACGACTGGAAGAAATTTATTACCCCGGCGACACGTTGCCATTGTATATCGATAAAAAATCGGAAACGCTCCGTATTATACAGCAGCTGCGCGACGAAGCCCATCGGTTTGGCATTACGCATCACCGTAAACGCCGCGAAAAAGGAACCATAAAAACTGAACTTACCGAAATTACAGGCGTGGGCGAATCGACCTCCACCCTGCTGCTGCGTAAATTCAGGTCAGTAAAAGGAATTAAGGAGGCAACGCTGGCTGACCTGCAAAAAGTAGCCGGGCTGGCAAAAGGGAAAATAGTATTTGAGTATTTCCATCCCGCGGCAGATAACATGGCAACTTAAGCAGTGTAAGTTTAAAACAGGGGAGTGTTCGTAAAAGCGTTTAAGCTTAATACACAGACCCAATTACCCTAAACCAGGCCCATATAAATGAAAAGCCCGGAATGGTTACATCCCGGGCCCGATTTGTACCCCAACAAATCAATCAGTCATCAATCATTAATCAATATTTATATAGCACTGCCGCCACGTTCGCCGGTGCGTATGCGAATGCACTCTTCGAGCGGTGTGATGAAAATTTTGCCATCGCCCACGCTTCCTTCGGGGCCATTGGTACGGGCTGCCAAAAGAATAGTATCAACGGTTATTTTAACAAATTCCTCGTTTACGGCAATTTCAATTTTTACCTTGGGAATGAGGTCGGGGACAATGATCTGCCCGCGGTACATTTCCTCAACCCGCTGTTGCCCGTGCCCGGAAACACGGCTTACCGTGATACGTTTTATATCCGCTTCGATAAGCGCTTCGCGCACCTTATCAAGCTGTCTTTCCCTGATTATTGCTGTTATTAGTTTCATGGTTTATGTCTTTAAATGATTAGCTTGTTTCAATTAGGTTATAGTTATCGGGTGCATAAAACAAATCTGCAATTGTTAAACAGGAACCTGTAGTTATGCACGCGTAACCTGTCTAATTAGCATTTAACATTCCATATCCGCGTTCGCCGTGGTACGATTTATCCAAACCGGCCATTTCTTCTTCTTCAGTTGATTTGAACGGAACAAACTTGTTGAGCAGGTAGATGATTCCAAAAGTCATAACTGCTGCATAAACCACTGCAATTCCAACAGCCAGCGCCTGTATACCGAGCTGGTTCCATACTGACCAGGAGCCGCCGGCAGCGGTGGCAGCTTCGCTCATCCACGAAGGGCGTACAAAGAATACCAGTAACAAAGCGCCAACAATTCCGCCTACACCATGAATTCCAAATGCATCGAGGCTGTCGTCGTAACCCAGTTTGTTTTTAAGCTGAATAGCCATATAACAAATGATCGAAGCCAGTACACCCAATATCACTCCTCCGTAAGGTTGTACAACCCCTGCAGCAGGTGTAACAGCTACCAAACCAGCCAATATACCGCTGGCAAAACCCAGGGCTGTTGCTTTCCCCTGGTGAAAAGCTTCAATCAATATCCAGGTAATAGCACCTGCAGCAGCGGCCACTTGTGTAGCAACCAGGGCCTGGGCTGTGCTGAGGCCACTCGAAATACTGCTTCCGGCATTAAAACCAAACCAGCCTACCCATAGCAAACCGGCTCCGAGCATAACCAAAACCATATTATTCGGGCGAATAACCTGGTAAGGATACCCCCTGCGGGCACCCAGGTAAAGCGCAGCAATTAACCCGCTTACACCAGCCGAAATATGAACTACAGTGCCTCCTGCAAAATCGATGGCTCCTTTCGCCCCGATATTAAACAGGAACCCATCCGATGCCCACACCCAATGGCATAGCGGATTATAAACCAAAACGCTCCATAAGGCAATAAAAAAACAATAGGCTTTAAATGAAACCCTTTCGGCAATGGCACCTGCAATAAGCGCAGGGGTAATAATTGCAAACTTACCCTGGAACATCGAAAACACGTATTCTGGAATACCTGCAGACATAATACTGGTATCAATCCCTTTCAAAAAGAAATAATCAGGATTCCAGCCAAACCAGCCTCCCAGTACATTGCTGCCAAAACTCATGCTGTAGCCAACTATTACCCAAAGTAGGCTGATAATTCCCATGGCAATAAAACTATGCATAATTGTTCCCAGCACGTTTTTAGTACGTACAAGCCCACCATAAAACAAGGCCAGGCCAGGCACCATCAGTAAAACCAGTGCCGTAGATGTGAGCATCCATGCGGTAGCTCCCGAATCAATTGCAACCCCGTCGGCGGCATACAACCCTGAGGTAGCCGAAAAAAACAGCACCAATAAAAACAGGGATTTTTTGGAAATAATTTTCATAACCTAAAGTTTAGTTTGCAATAAATGAATTACTGCACAAAATTAAATCATTTTTAAATATAAATACTATTTTTTTATCTTGACCCCTTATTTTTTTATACCTACATCATTTTTTTATATTCTTTTTAGCTATTACCCCCTGTTTTTTATTACATGTTGCAATATTTTTACTATTTATTTTTTTGAGGGTTGTTTTATTTTAACAGGACCTTTCACGATCATGTCACCTTTAACGCACCTCCTGTTTATTTCACATCAGGTCATAAAAAATGATTAAATTTATTACCGGGTAATTTATCAAATAGCAGGTTGGTTTGTTAAAACAATGGAAAAGCACACAAAAGGAAGTTTTATTTACTATCTCGCTGCTTAATTTTATTAACTCCGTGTAAAAGGCTATGATTAAAAAACTAATTGAAGGAGCTGTAGCTTTCAGGCAAAAAGATTTTGAAAAACACGAACAGCTGTTCTCAGAACTGGGCCGTGAACAGAAACCACATACTTTATTTATCGGGTGCTCCGATTCGAGGGTAGTACCGGCCATGATAACCGCCAGCAAGCCGGGCGAGCTGTTTATTATCAGGAATATTGCCAACATTGTTCCACCTTACAAGCAATCTGGCGAATACCTGGCTGCCATTTCGGCGATAGAATTTGCCGTTCAGGCCCTGGAAGTCGAGAATATTGTAGTTTGCGGCCATTCGAATTGTGGCGGCTGCGCAGCCCTCTTTAAACCCGAAGCATACTTCGAAAAATTGCCTCACACACGTAAGTGGCTCGAACTGGCGGCGCCGGTGAAAGAAAAAGTGCTTAAAATTTTACCCGACGGCAATGATGCTTCACGCGAATGGCTCACAGAGCAAATGAACATTGTTGAGCAGATTCACCACTTGCTGTCATTCCCCTTCATAGCCGAAAAATTCGAAAAAAGGGAGCTTACCATCAATGGATGGTATTATATTATTGAAACCGGTGAAATATTCAGCTATAACGTTGAACAGGGCTTTTTTGAACTTATTAATTAAACCTGATCGCAGCAGTAACAGTTACCTGCT
This sequence comes from uncultured Bacteroidales bacterium, assembly GCA_937965665.1. Taxonomy (GTDB): domain Bacteria; phylum Bacteroidota; class Bacteroidia; order Bacteroidales; family UBA4417; genus UBA4417. Next base: position 8,037 of record CALCJE010000213.1, on the reverse strand, counting down.
CCTGGGTTTAATTTTCAGAATACCGAAAATGCTATCTATTACCTCAAGCCCGGCACGGGTAGCATGATCCTTATATACCAGGGTGCCATTGCTTGAAATTAAACTCACCTCGAGTTCCGAATCGATGCTTTCCTTAATATGTCGGTTCATTTCGCCCGATTTAGGGGCAAGTAATATCCCTGAATGGCTGATTCCTGCAGTAATCTGCAAGGTATAATCCTTTCCGCTTATCTCAATGAAGAGCTTTTCTTCATCACGTTGCAGCCTGGTAATTTCCGACTTCAGATAGGTACTGAACGGATAAAAGGTCCCGTTGTAATATAAAAAACCAAGGAACCCTGTAAAATAGCTTCCCAGCCATGGAATCTTGGCAATGCTTATCATCATGCAGGCATCGGAATGTAAAAAATGATTGCTCTGTAGCCATATCCACGATTCAGGAAACGACTTGCCCCAGTCTTTTTCTATATACCCCTTGCCCCCTGAAAAATCGAGTAAATCGCCATTGATTACAAGCCCTCCATCAATCCGGTGCGTAACCGAAACCACGGCATGTTTGCACTCCATAAAAGGCACAAAAGAGTACCAGCCCATTATGCCGGGCGAAAACAGGGATGATGGATATTTCACATTGCCGGTATATACGAGATGGCCTGCTATTTTTAGCCCATCCGAATCAATATCCAGGTGAATACTGTCGCTTGTAAATACTGATGCGCCAACCTGTACCCAAAATTTCTTTCTGCTGAAGCTAAACACCGATAAGGGATACTCGATATAATGTGTTTCACCGGTGAGCCCGTTGATTACTTGAATAAAAGCATGCGGATTTTTTCTGCCCAGGGCAATTCCGGGAATAAAAGAATAAACCATATCCAAATTCCCGGACACATTTTTAAAATACCAGCCTTCGAAATATCGTCTGCCGGATATTGAGCCCTGGAACACTTCGGGTTTGAAAACGCGCATAACCAACATTTTATGCAAATAAACAACCGGGGCGCCAAACAGTTAAAAATAAAGGCAATAAACTATATCCGCAGGTATCGAACAAAAAAAATCCGGATACAGTTGCACCCGGATTTTTTGCATTCCAATTTCAACTGTTACACCATCGAAAGGAGCAATAATATGGAGAGGATATCGATAACAATTAATGTGGCCGATATTTCCTTGTATTTACCCATGGCAATTTTAATGAGCGTCCAGCTGAGGAAACCCCAGATGATACCCTGGGTAATTGAAAAGGTAAACGGAATAAGGACCATAGCCAGGAAAGCGGGTATAGCATCATCCATGGTTACCCAGTTTATTTTCAGAACCGGTTTCAGCATAAACACACCCACCAGTATCAGTGCCGGGGCTGTTGCAATCATCGGAACAATGGAGAGCAAAGGCGACAGGAACATGAAAGGTATAAACAACAATCCGGCAACCAGGGCTGTTAAGCCGGTACGTCCGCCTTGTTGAACACCGGCAGCAGATTCAATATAAGCAGTACCCGAAGATGTACCTAAAACGCCTGCCAAACCAGTAGCAATGGCATCAACTATCAGCGACTGTTTGATATTGCGTGGTTCGCCGTCTTTATCCATCAGGTTGGCAGCTTCGGCTACACCTACAAATGTTGAAAGGCTATCGAACATATCAGTAAACAAAATGGCAAAGGTTACCGGGAAAATGGCCCATTTTAACGAACCTATCAAATCGAGTTTGCCAATCAGGCTGAAATCAGGAGCAGCAAAAATACCTTTCCACGAAACCAGCGTAGGCACACCCATGTTTACTGCCGAAGCATCTCCATAAAAACGGCCTATAGGAATTGCAAGAATGGTAGTAATTACAATACCTATAATAAGGGAACCTTTAATGTTTTTTGCTACCAGTATGGAGGTAACGATAAGTCCAACAATAAAAGTGAGCGCAATCATATCGAGTTGAGCCATTCCCAACACAGGAGTGCCTTTTGAAACGATGAACTTGGCATCAGCAAAACCGATCAGGGTTATAAATAACCCGATACCGGCAGCCACGGCATACCTGATTTGTTTAGGAATTGATTTTACGATCAATGTGCGCACATTGAAAACTGACAACAGTAAAAAGAACACCCCTGCCCAGAAAACGGCCCCAAGTGCAGTTTCAACAGGTACTTTCATCCCAAGAACCACGGCAAATGTAAAAAAGGCATTTAATCCCATGCCTGGGGCAACCAGGATAGGGTTATTGGCATAAATCCCCATGAGAATAGTACAAAAAGCGCTCAGAACAACGGTGGCAGTAAGCACCGCATTAAAAGGAAGCCCCGTTGCGCTGATGATTGCCGGGTTAACAACAATGACATACATGGCTGTAACAAAAGTGGTAATTCCAGCAATAACCTCAGTACGGATGTTGGTATTATTTGCCTTCAGGCCAAAATACCGGTTTAAAGTTTCTATCATCTGCTTGTATCTTTAGGGTTTATTTAAAATTCCATTTGGCAGCCAGGGTAGGATTTACCATAAATCCTTTATTTGCTGAAAAATTTGAACTGATTTCAATTTCAGAACCTAATGAAAGGTTTTCGGTTACGTTGTACCAGATCTGAGGCTCTGTAAGGAAAACAAAATCAGCTTCCGAAGCAACACCTTCATCATCAAACACTGTGTTATCTTCCCGCCAGAAATCAGCAAATCCATCGAAGGTAATTTTGCGGTTCAGCATATGCATATACCACACCGTAGTTAACTGGAAGGAAGCATCATTTTTATCCTTGATATACTTGTACAATACCTGGAAAGTAATTCCGCGGGTAAAATCAGCATTGTGCAGGTTGTAATCGAAACCGGCAAGCCAGGCATCATTAATCGGGTAAGCTCTGTATCCAGCCGAGCCGGTACTGTACTGACCAAAACCACCATTATATTCAATATGGGCAGCAAACGGACTTTTACCCAGGGTGAAAGAACGGGCAATTTCCCAGTATGCCAGGCTTACGGTCTTGCCATTACTACCATCATAATTCATATCAATAAAGAAAAAGGTACTTCCCCATTTGTCGGGTTTAAACATTTCGACGGTAGAGGTAACATATTTCCGATCCTTACCGAAATCGTAATGCACCTGGAGATTCTGCGCTTTTACCGAAGCGGCTGCAAACAACACAAGAAGAATGGCAACTGTTTGTTTCATAAGTTGTAGATGGTTAGTGAATAATAAATTTAGTGGAAGGATTTGCAAAATTACAACCGACATTGCCGGATGCAAGAAATGTTAATAACTGATAATAAAAAACCCATCCAATGCGGATGGGTTATCTTTATTTCGGTATTTTACTGAAGAAGGCATAAGAAGTATGCCTAATTATAGCACATGCCGGCGAATGCATTAACAGAATACCCGGCAAAACACCCGGCAGCCAGTTTATTATGCTTCAACCAGTGCTTTATATTGTTCGGCGTTCAGTAACCCGCCCAGTTTGGTAGTATCGGTAATGTTCACTTTAACAATCCATCCGGCATTATACGGATCTTTGTTTATTAATTCCGGCTCGTCGTTCAACGCTTCGTTAAACTCTGTTACTTCGGCATCAACGGGCAGGAACAGGTCCGAAACGGTTTTTACGGCTTCGATGGTTCCAAAAGTATCGCCTTCGGCCAGGGTTTCACCAACTGAGGTTACATCTACAAACACGATGTCGCCTAACTGATGTTGTGCAAAATCGGTAACACCAACAATGCCGGTATTGCCTTCTACCTTGATCCATTCGTGATCATTGGTATAATAAAGATTTTCTGGGATATTCATGGGTTGTTGTTTTTTATCGGGATCAAAATTACACATTGTTGACAACCTGCAAACAATCGCATCAAAATTAGAATGATTCTGAATAATAGCATCCTGATCCAGGTTAAAGTTATGACAATGAACTTAAAAATGCGGAGCACCTTACACGCTTGGTCAATTACTTTAACATGAAACCACTTTATTGCGCAAGCGTAAACCTGAGTGAGATACCGGCATTGGTATTCGAAGTCGGAATCTGCTGCGAAACATGTGGCTTGCTGATGGTTTGATCGTAAAAGAACCTCACATTCAGTTTCTGGCTCAGCATATAATCGGCCGAAAAATTGATGGATGTTTGCCGGGTTCCGGTCGAAATCTGGTTATTTACTTCTTCTATCCGTCTCAGTATAGTTTTATTGTCGCGTATGGAAAAATCGAGTTTGATATTCAGGTCGCTTTTCATGGTAACGGTTTTGCCGGTCGACATCGATCGGACCTTGAACGGAACACTCTTAAACCTGTACCCTGTACCAATCACAAGTTCGTTGCTGCGCATTTCGGTAAGCTGGTTATTTACAAAACTGAGGGAAAGGTTTCTTGTTTTTTTGAACTCAATCCTTGCCAGCATGCTGTTTTTCATGGTCATATCCAACCCAATCAGCGGCCCGAATTGTTCGGTCAGCGTAATAACATCCATTCGCTTTTCGGGGATAAAGTTTTTGGCATTGTCAACCGCTGCCGGGAAACCGCCCTGGTCCACGTAATTAACATCGGTGAGGAAACCGCCGACCGAGTATGACGAACGGTAGGCATGCGAAATATTGAACGACTGGAAGTACTTACGCAGCGCTTCAATTCCCTGGTTGGCGTTGTATGTTATACGCCAGTTAGGGTAAGGAATTTTGGGGAATGCATTGAATTTAATTTTTGTCGGGTCGTGACCGGCATATGCAGCCAGGAACGAAGCCATAAGCACCTGCGGCTGTGTAGGCCCGTATCCATTGGGCCACCCGGCTGAATCGCCAACCGAGTTGGGATTTTCGGCGGCCAACCGTTGAGCTATGGTTTTCCGGTACGAGAGCATTTCGTCGAACACCGGGCTCGAATTGTCGTTGTTATCGCGTTTGAATGAGCTCGATAAAATAATGTACGACATACTGAAATTGCCATGCTCCTGCGGCGAGGTAGGTTCGTTAAAGTTACCGTTGCTGTTGGCTTTAAAATACGCCTGGTAAGTAATGGCATAGGTACGATCGGCAGTAACATCAATTTTAAAGTTGCGTACAGGCTCCACGGTTGAACGGAAGGTGAGATTTTCGTTGGCCCGGGTGATGTATGGATTATTGAGCAAGGTATCGCGTGTAAGCCATCCCGATGATGCTGCCTTATACTTGATATCATCCTGGCTTCCAAAAATAAAGCCCATGCCCGGAGCGTTCAAACTCCAGTTGTTACCCAGCGGACCAGGTTCCGGCAGAAATCCCGGAAGCATGATACCATTCGATTTGGTATAAGTGAAATTAGCATCCTTAACCGCCATCAACACACCTAAGGTATAATTCCCAATGGTTTTCAGGTAGTTCTTCCTGGGTTTGTCGAGGCTGTCGGCAGCAGCCCCTTTATCCTGTGTGCCGGGTTGTTTCTGTTTGTTATTATCCCTCGGATTAACATTTGCTTCGCGGCCCGGAACACGGCCCGGTTGCGCCTGGCTTTTATTCTGCAACTCCATACGTGCCTTTTTCAGGAATGGCACCTTATCGTATAAAGTGGTAAGTCGGAAACCTCCGTTGAGTTGTATATCGCGGGAGTTTTCAATCGTATTTCCGAACCTCGATTGCAGCGAGCGTGGCGATGCTTCCCAGCGGTATTTCACCCCATAACGCGCACTCAGCGTAACCCAGTTCAGGATAGGGATCTTGTTAAAAGGAACAGCATAATTAATGTTTGCCATCTGGTTGAACCGGTTTACTGAACCAAAGTTTTTGATGGAGTTCCAAACGGTGTCGCGGTATTGCTCGTAATTGCTGTTTTGCTTTTCGTAACCCCCTGGAGGTTCGAGGATATAGGCATTCACATTGGCGCTGTAATCGAACTTCAGCGATTGCGAAAAATCATATTTAATATCATAAATGCGGTTCCAGTCCCATTGTTTGGTGTAAGTAGGTTCAATGATGATCTGTGCCCCGCTTTTGTTACGCAGCAATCTCTTCTGGTAATCGCGGTACATATCGGTGCGGAACGAAAGCAGTTTCGGCAAGTAATAAAAGTTAAAGTCGCGGATAACAGCCAGTGATTTGGACCTCACGGTTTTCTGGAAAGGTCTCACATTTTTTGGGTTCACTGTAAAATTATACCCAAGCCCTCCCCTGTAAGTCTTCTTGCTGTCTTCCTCAATATCATTATTATGATGCTTAATTTCGGAGTATGCATAGGATACATCGAAGTTTTCGATATCCCATAACTGCGGTTTCTGAGCAGCACCCACCCTGTCTTTACGAACATTCATAAAGTTGAGGTTTTGCCTTGTGGTAACATCAGTGGTAAGCAGTTTGAGCGAATCCTTCTGTTGTTTTGTCATATTCTCCACCTGTTTGGTATACAACACATCCGGATCGAGCGGGTTATACTGCGGGTTGCTGACTGTTTGCGAATAATCGTAGTGCATTGGTATACGTACGCCTGATTTTTCGGGCAGGAATTTTCCAAGTTCCAGGTTTGTGGCAACATCGAACTGGCTGATGGCTTCCTTTTGCCGTTCGTTTACTTTCTTTTCGATACTCCCGAATCCGGGTGAGCTGTATGCACCGGAAACCATAACATTACCCAGGTCGGCCAGGTTGGTGGCCATGCGGGCATTGGCAGCCCAGCCCGACTTTTCGTTAAAATTGGTGAGCCTGAGTTCATTTACCCAAACTTCGGCGCACTTAGCCTGGCCATCGTCGGTGTTAAAAACCTTTGGATTGCGTTTCGGGTTACGTACCCCAATCATCATAGCCCTCACATCACTTAAGCTGGGCGAGCCCATAACTGTAATTTTTATCTTGCCCTCGGGCCCATCGGGCAGTATAAAAGGATTGGACGTATTTATTACAGACCCCGGCACATTCATCAGTTCATTCCGAAGTGTTTTGGCATTCACCAGTTTGGCCAGTTCAATATCCATTATATTTTCTTCGGGCCATATTGCATTAGGGTCGGCTGTACCCCAATCGGTAAGTTTCAGGGGTATTTCGTATTCGTAATAGTTGTTTGTAAAATCGGAACCCAGCCTCACAAAAACATTCAGGTCGCCATCTTTAAGCGCATCGGTTTTGTACGATTTTTCACCGTGAACATACATTTTGAGGTTTTTGTAATCACGGAAATCGAAATCGGTGGTTTTATAGGTTCCCCGTGCGTCGCCATCAAGCAGGTTACACACTTTCATTACCATCGACTGCTCATTCAGTTTCTGGTAATTTTGGGTTGCGGCGTTAATTTCGCGTTCAATACCCGGGGGAACAACGTACGGTATTGGATCGCGGCTTCCGTTTTCCTCAATGCTAACGGTAGAAATATCATATGAAGTGGCATCCTGGTTGGGATCAGGGATATACTCGCCCGGGGTGAGCAGGCTGTAGTTATACTTACGCCATTCGCCACGCTCCAGTTCAAAGGATGCAAACCGGCATACCACGGCAGTATCCCAGTCCTTGAAGAACATACGGATAAACCGTATTGATTTAAAATCCTGTATGCTGCCCACTACTTTGTCGGGTTTCTGAACGGGGATTTTAAACTGGTACCATTTTACGCCACCCGGATCACCATTGGCAAGTTTGAAAGGATTTTCCTTACCCGACTCATACATGTCTGTTATGTAATTCTCCCCGACTTTCATATTTTCGGGGCGAAGATGTACTACATACTGGAAATACCGTTCCTGGTCACTCAGCGTATTGTCATTGTTCAGATCTTCAACATTCGGGTTCCGCTGACCGATAGAGTTGGTATTATTGCTTTCGTTGGCGGGTGAGTTTCCGTCGGGGCCGTTGTAAAGCTTATATTTCTCGGTAATGCTGGCATATTTGGGATCGCTGTCGTATTCGCCACCAACAAAAGAATGAAAATTATCGCTCGAAGGGTCGTTGCTGGCATCGAGGTAAGCCTGCGAGGAAGCGCCATATTTCTGCAAAATCCGCTGGAGGAAATTTGCATCGAAAAATGATTTTTCGTCGTTGCTGGGCAAACCATCGTATCCCACGTCCTGGTATGGGCGGCTATCGGGTT
>CALCJE010000212.1 GCA_937965665.1 uncultured Bacteroidales bacterium | reverse complement strand
GGGATATTGTTCAGCACACCTTTTTCGGCCAGGAAAGCATCAGCATCGAATTCGCCATCGGTAACAACCGTGGTATCAATCACCATAGTTTTGCCATCCACCTCTTTGGTTACATGAATGGTGATAGTTTTTTTTCCTTGCGGCTGATCTTCGGTTTTTTCCTGTGCAACACCAGTCGACGGGATTAACACAAATGCTGATGCCAGGCATGAAAGCAGGAAAAATAATCGTGATGAAATGATTCTCATATTTTTTAGTTTTTAGAAGTATACTGTTGTGAACTATCATTCAAAAATAAAAAACTTAAAATTGAGGGAATGTTACCATCCGTTAATTTATGTTAAGGCTTGTTAATAGCCAGCAAGTTATATTGAGATAAGAATACCTGGCCTGGTTTGTACTCAGGTTCCGGGTATTTTAAATACTTTTGGTAATCAATATGTGCCCTATGATAACAACGGCTGGCCCACTGAACCTATATAAATTCGCGAACCTCGCTCATATACCAAACCTGCTTCATTTTGTAACTACCCGTGCCGGCGGCGTCAGCTTACCGCCATACGACTCCCTGAACCTGGGACTACATACGGCTGATAACCCCGAACATGTGCGGGCAAATCGCGCACGGCTGGCTTTGGAAACCGGGATAGCAGCCAATAAATTTCTGTATGCCAGCCAGGTGCATAGCGGTGATGTGAAAGTGATTGACCAGCAAGCTATTGCTGAAGGCATACTCCTCGAAACACCTCAAACGGATGCCACTATCACCAGCCTGCCCGGTATTTGCCTGATGGTGATGGTTGCGGATTGTGTACCAGTTATTCTTTTCGATCCTGAAAAACGGGTAAGCGCCGTGGTACATGCCGGATGGCGGGGCACGGTGCAGCATATTACCACCAACACCATACAGGTAATGAAATCACGCTTTGGGTGTAACCCGGCCCGGATACTGGCCGGAATCGGCCCTTCTATCGGACCCTGCTGTTACGAAGTTGGTGAAGATGTAAAAAATGTTGTCCGGAATAGTTTCGGAACTACCGAGGGGTACCTGGTCAGGAAGGAACATTCACCTAACCCTTACTTCGATCTATGGTATGCAAACCATACACAACTTACCGGGGCCGGGCTTGACCCAAAAAATATAGAAACGGCTGCACTTTGCACGCAATGCAATTCCGGTATTTTCTTCTCATCGCGGGCAGGCAAAGGCATAACCGGCAGGTTTGCGGCCGGGATTTGTATGCTTACAGGTGAAAATCAATAAACACAATTGCTGCAACACGACTCATCGCTTCTTCACGAAGTTAAACAACGAATAACATGCATACAACTGCCCTTATCATTTTTATCATCACTTACACCGGCATTATTTTTACACGGCTGCCGCGGATGAATATCGACAGGCCCTCGGCGGCATTTTTTGGTGCTGTGGCTATGATTGTGTTTGGTGTGCTTACCTTCGACGAGGCCATTACGGCAATCGATTTCAACACCATTGCCCTGCTGCTGGGCATGATGATCATCATCTCGACACTGGAACTGGATGGATTTTTCGGCTGGATAGCAACCCGTACCCTGGCCATAGCTGACACTCCCTTTAAGTTGCTGCTGGTGCTTACTATTATTACCGGTATTGCAAGCGCTTTCCTGGTGAACGATGCCGTAGTGTTGTTATTTACACCGGTAATTATCGGGATATGCCGTTCACTGAAAATTAATCCGGTACCTTTCCTGATGGCCGAAATACTTTCGTCGAATATCGGCAGTGCCATGACCATTACCGGCAACCCGCAAAATATGCTGATTGGAATAAACTCGGGCATAACATATGGTAATTTTTTACTTTACCTGCTGCCGGTTTCGCTTTCAGGCCTGCTAGTAATAGTGCTGGCTGTAAAATGGTTTTATCCTTCGATGATCAACACACAGTTCCCGATTCAGGCTCCGGCTGCCGGAACAGCCGCTGAAAAACCCGTAAACGGTAACGCCTGGGATTATCATTCGATGCGTTTTTCGGTACCCATTTTCCTGCTGGTAATTGTATTGTTTTTTCTGAGCCGACCGCTGGGTTTATCCATCCCTGTTATTGCCTTACTGGGGGCCTCGCTCATCCTTTTGCTCGGACGGGTAAAACCATCGAAGGTCATCAGGCAGGTGGACTGGGTATTGCTCTTGTTTTTCGCTTCTTTGTTTATTGTGGTACGCGGGGTCGAAAAAGCCGGCTTGATGGACCAGGCGCTGGCACATATTAACCTCACCGAAAATGTAGCAGGCCTGGCCGGAGTTCACCTTTCGAGCCTGCTGATGTCGCAGGTGGTGAGCAATGTTCCGTTTACAGTGGTAATGCTTCCGCTGATGAAAGCGGCTAACAGCGAAATGCTCTGGCTGGCACTGGCATCGGCGTCCACGTTGGCCGGAAATGCAACCATTATTGGTGCAATGGCCAACCTGATTGTGATTGAGACTGCCGAAACCAAAGGCATAAAAATAAAATTTATGGAGTTTTTCAGGATCGGTATCGTGGTAACACTCATTTCGATGTTACTCTCGTTTGGTATTATTTACCTGCAAATGCAAACCAGGTGATAAAACATTTCATTACGAAGATGCTTTATCACCTGGTTCAATATTTATTAAAGCAATTACGCTAATGCGAAAAGCTTTTGAGCAGAGATTTCCGGATTTCTCTCTTGCAGGCTTTTCTTATCCTTAGAACGGAAGATCGTCCTCAACCGGTGCTGCATTAAATGAAGCAGGAGGATCGGATGGCATTTGTGGCGATGAAGTTTGAACAGGAGCGGCAGCACCCTGTTTTTCAACGCGCCATGCTTTAGCTTCGGTAAACCAGCGCCCGTTATATTCGCGGCTTTCGAGATCGAAAAACACCTTTGCCGTTTCGCCAACCCTCAGGCCAGCCTGGTCAATTTTATCTCCCCAAAGGGAGAAACATATCTTTTTTGGAAACTGCCCTTCAGCAATTTCTATTACAAATTCCTGCTTGCGCCATTCGCCGTTACGGCCTTGTCCGGTTACCAATGGTAACAACTGAGCTACTTTCCCGATGATTTCCATATCTGTATGATTGTGATTTTAATAATGCGAAAATAGGACATAAAATTTAAACTGTCGGCGATGTTTATAAATTTATTTCTAGGCATTGAAGCGCTGCGGCGAAACTTGCAGGGTCCTGATTCTGCTGACTCCATGAACACTATTCAAGAATAAAATCCACATCCAAACTTCACTAAAATTAACTACCCATGCTGCCATGCTAACCCTTTTCTTTAAACCTGCAGAACCGGAATGGAAACACCTGCTTTTTCGGTACACCGGAATACCTATCTTTGCTTTGATTTTAATTTTCCCCGGCTGGGGATAGAAAAGATTATACTTACCAGGTTTACAAAAAGGAAAAATCGATGAACTGGAATACAATTATCTCTGAGAAACGTACCGGGGTAGCATCAAATAACGGAATCAGAACAGATTACCAGGTCGATTTCGACCGTATTATTTTTTCATCGGCATTCAGGAGGCTTCAGAACAAAACACAGGTTTTTCCTTTGCCCGGCTCAGCATTTCTGCATAACCGCTTAACGCACTCGCTCGAGGTTTCGAGTGTGGGCCGTTCGCTGGGCAAACTGGTGGGGAAGGCATTAATTAAAAACAACCTGGTTGATGCGCAAAACCGGGAATTTTATGAGTTCGAATTACAAAATGTGATTGCCGCAGCCTGCCTGGCACATGATATCGGCAACCCGCCATTCGGGCATACCGGCGAAAAGGCCATCTCAAACTATTTTATTTCCAACAAATTGCAGGAAATTGCCGGAAAGCCATTGCACGCATACTTTAGTGAACCGGAGTGGAGCGACCTGGTAACATTTGAGGGCAATGCCAATTCGCTGCGTGTGCTCATACATCAGTTCAGCGGAAAATCAACGGGCGGATACCGCCTCACCTATTCCACCTTGGCCGCTCTGATAAAATACCCTTGCGAATCGGTTGCCAGTTCAAAAGGAAAAATCAACACCAAAAAATTTGGCTTTTTCCAGTCGGAACTTGCCGTGGCCACCGAAATATTAAATGAGCTCAATGTTATAAAGGAATCAGCGCAACCGGCAGTATTTTGCCGCCATCCGTTTGTTTACCTGACTGAGGCCGCCGATGATATCTGTTATCGTATAATTGATTTCGAAGATGCCCACCGCCTTCATATCATGGAACACAACCATGTTATGGATACGTTCATGAGCCTCTT